>JBIIRU010000370.1:0-2630 GCA_044341355.1 Cyanobium sp.
AAGTCGATAGCTTTTTGGACGGGGTCAACGTGGAGCGGTTAGCGGCCCTGATTGCGGCCCAGGCCGATGCGGCCCAGTTCCTGGTGGTGAGCCACCGGCGCCCCATGATCGCCGCCGCCACTCGCACCATTGGCGTCACCCAGGCCCGCGGCGCCCACACCCAGGTGGTCGGTTTGCCGCCGGCGGCCTGAGTTGGCGGTGTAAGTCACAATGGGCCGACTGGGCCCCGGACTTGACTTCCTCTATCCCCCCTGCCAACGATTCCACCGCCGCCGCCCCCAGCGATCGCCTCTGGCTGCGCTCCGAGCTGATGGGCACCCAGGTGATCACCCGCGACACCGGCCGTCGCCTGGGGGTGGTAGGAGAGGTGGTAGTGGATATCGATCGGCGCGAGGTGGTCGCCTTGGGGTTGCGCGACAACCCCCTAACCCGCTTCCTGCCGGGCCTGCCCCGTTGGATGCCCCTGGATCGCATCCGCCAGGTGGGCGATGTGATTCTGGTGGATTCGGCCGATTCCCTCAACGAAAGCTTTGACTCTGAGCGCTATAGCAAGGTGATCAATTGCCAGGTGATCACCGAATCGGGGGCGGTGCTGGGCCGGGTATTGGGGTTCAGTTTCGATATCGAAACGGGCGAATTGACCACCCTGGTGCTAGGGGCCCTGGGAGTGCCCCTGTTGGGGGAAGGGGTGCTGAGCACCTGGGAGCTGGCGGTTGAGGAGGTGGTCAGCAGCGGCACCGACCGAATCATTGTCTATGAGGGTGCTGAAGAGAAGCTGAAGCAACTGGGCACGGGCCTGCTGGAGAAACTGGGCATCGGCGGCTCGGGATGGGAGCAGGAAGAGCGGGAACGCTTTCGCGGTGCGGCGGTGCCGGCCGAAAACCAGCTGGCCCCTGGGCAAGCGACGGCGGCCGAGCAGCGCCGCATCCAACCGGCCCGCAGCCGCGCCTTCGAACCGGAGGCCGAGATGCAGTACGTCGAGTTGGAGGAGCGGCGTGAGCGCGAACCCTTGCGTCAGCGCCGCTATCTGGACGAGGACAATGGGCCTCGGCAGGAGCGCTACCGGGATTCCGAATCCAGTTATCGGGATCTGGATTCCGAACCCGCCCCTCGCTACCGAGAACGCGATCGCGATCGCGAATTGGATCTCGAATTGGAACGCGAACGGGATCGGGGTCTGGAACGTTATCAAGAACGAGAGCGGAGTGGTGATCGCGATCGCCAACCCCCCAGCCGCTACCGGGACCCGGAACCCGAGCCATGGCGAGGCCGCGATGGCGACGAAGACCCTCTCGCCTACGAAACCGAGCGATCCGCTGGTCCCCGGCCCCTGGAGGCAGGGCCCTTGGAGGCAGGACCGCTGGAGCCGGCCAAAAACCGGCCCCTCTCCTATGGCCCCCCCAGCCGCCGCCCCAGGGACGAGGGGCCGGTGGATGTGGAAGCTGAGCCCCTGGATGACCCCTGGTGAAGCGCTCAGCGGCACCTGTGTCAGGCTGAGCCCGCCGATTGGGTAAAGGGCCCTTGGGGCTTGACCATGATCAAAACCCTGTTCGTCTGTCATGAGGGTCAGAGGACTGGGGCGCCCCTGTTGCTGCTGTGGCTGATCCGTTGGTTGAAGAGCCATACATCGATCCAGCCGGTGGTAGCGCTGATGCGGGATGGTCCCCTCAAAGCTGAGTTCAGCGCCCTCTGTCCCACCCATACCTTCGAACGGCCGGGGTTGGAGCGTTGGCATCGGCGCTTGCGGCGCAAGCTTCTACCCGGCCCGCCGTTGGATCCGGACGCCTGGCTGGCGGCACTGGTGGCCCAGGAACAACCCGATTGCCTATATCTCAACACGCTGGTCCTGGGGGGACTGCTGGGCCCGGTAGCCCTTGATCCCCAGCGGATGCGAGTGATCAGCCACGCCCACGAGATGGAAATCGGCCTGCAGCTCTCCAGCAACCGCAGTGATGTCGAACGCCAGCTGGCCGCATCGGACGTGGTGATCGCCTGCGCTGGCGGGGTCCGGGACAACCTGATCAACAGTTATCAATTGCCCCCTGAAAGCTGTACCCTTATCACCGAGTACATTCCCTATACTGAACCCCAGCAACTACTCGAACTTCGCTGTAACGACAACCCGTCCCAGGCGGTGATTGAAACCCTGCAGCAGCACCACACTGCCGGCGAGTTTTTGTTTGGCATGGCCGGTTCCGCCATCGATCGCAAGGGCTTCGATCTGTTTCCGCTGTTGCTACGGGCCTGCGAACGGCAGTTTGGAGAGGTGCCCTATCGGGGCGTTTGGGTGGGTTGCGGCCCAGGATCTTTATCCCATACCAAGGCTGAACGGGATCTGAACTTGCTCGGCTTGCGGCACCGCGCTCTGCTGCTGCCGGGGGTGTCCTGTGGGGCGGCAGCCCTGCGGCAGCTGGATGTGCTGGCCCTGCTATCGCGGGAAGACCCCTATCCGGTGGTGGCGCTGGAGGCGGGCGCGATGGGTATTCCCACGGTGTGCTTCCGCCATTCAGGTGGCATCGCCGAACTGGCCGAAGCGGGCTGCGGGGTAGCAGTCGACTATCTCGATCTTGATGCCTTCGCTGCGGCCCTTTATCGCCTGCAGCAGGACCAAGCCGAACGGGAGCGCCTGG
>JBIIRU010000088.1:0-9096 GCA_044341355.1 Cyanobium sp.
CGGGTTTGAACCGCAAAGAATGAGAGATCGGCAATCTGCTCGAACGCGCTGACATCGCTACCCGATTCCTCCAGCCAATCCATCAAAGCGACGAGGTCGTGGGTGAAGGGAGCCATGCCTCCCTTGGAGTGGATCCAGCTTCTGAGGGCTTTTTCGCAGGCCTGTTGAAGTCGAAAACCGATGCTGCTGTCGCGGAAGCCCGAGAGCTTCACCATGCGCTGTGCCTCATCGAGATCAGCTTGGGCGATCCGGAGGTAGCGCAGGGCATCCGGATCAACCATTCAGCAAAATACCTTCTTGATAAGCCAAGGATGTAACGGCACTTCTGCATTGCTGGCGTTGACTCACTTCAGTTTCGGTATAAAGAAGCAGGTCAAGCGGCAGCCGATGGCTGGAATATTGGCGCCAAAGGTCTCCCAGAACGCGAACACGATCATGGGCACCCAACCACTGATCCGGCACGGTGATTAGCAGATCCACGTCGGAATCATGCCGGGATGTGCCCTTGGCGCGTGATCCAAACAGCCGAACCTGGGCTTCCGGGATGGCAGCGGCGATTCCTGAGGCGATCGCGCTGATCCGTGGGTCGATCGGGATGGAGGGATTGGTGAAAAGTGCTGCTGTCATGGAGGCATTCTGACCGAACAGGCATGGGGGTGGTAGAGCCGCGGAACGTGTCCCGCCGGAACCGCCGCGCCTGGTGGGCAAGGTTCACCTTCAACGGCATCACCCGCTACGACCAGGGCGTCTTCGGATTGGTGGGGGGCGAGGAGGTGGGCTGATTGCTCACGCAGAAGCTGCGGCTTCGGGCACCGCAGCCGCCACCGCACGCCGATCAGAGGCTCGATCAAAGTCCGGGTGCTCACCCCTGCCAAGGGCCGCTGCGAATGCTGCGGGGCGGGCTGTTGCTAGGCAAACCCCGCACCAGAGGGCCCTGGAGGTGGACCACATCGTGCCCAGGAACCAGGGCGGCTCGGACGACCTCGACAACCTGCAGGCCCTCTGCTTCCGCTGCAATGCTGGCAAGCGCTATGCAGTTTACCTACGCAAGAGGGCGCACCGACTTCTGCGGCCTGCAGGCCAGCTACGGCCACCGCGTAGCGGGCTGTGTGTTCTGCGCGCTGGAGCCCAGCGACCGGGTGCTGCTGGAGAACGAACTCGTCCGCGAGGCGCTGCGCTGTTGGGGGATCGATGGCGCCAACCTGATCCGGCCATTCAGCCGCGAGCAGGAACAATTTCTTGAGGCTCATCGGCAGGTGTTGCGGCGCTGAACGGAGAAAACAGCTGGCAAGCCTTAAAGGCTCATACATTGGCAAACCGGCCATAAACCAGTAATATCGCCTTATGTCTCTTGAACTCGACGCCACGCAGCATGGACCCCACCCGCAATCCTTTTTCTCCTGGTGCGGGGGCACGGCCGCCTGAGTTGGCGGGCCGGGAGGCGATCGTGGAGTCGGCCACGATCGCCTTGCAGCGCATTGCCCGTGGACGGCAGGAGAAAAGCCAGATGCTCCTGGGACTGCGTGGCGTGGGCAAAACCGTGCTGCTCAACCGGATTGCACAGATCGCAGAAGAGATGGGGGCGATCGTGGTGATGCTTGAGGCTCCGGAAGGGCAGCGACTGGCGGCCTTCCTGGCCCCGGCCCTCAAGGCCGTGCTGCTGAAGCTCAGCCGAGTGGAGCAAGCTCGAGATCTTGCCCAACGGGCACTCGGAGCCTTGCGCGGCTTTGCCAGCGCTTTCACGGTGTCGATTGGCGAGATCGACGTGGCCATTGCACCGGAAACGGTGGCCGACAGCGGCAATCTTGAAGTGGATCTGCCCGAGCTGATGGGGTGTGTGGGCAAAGCAGCCCAGGCGGCTGGGAAAACCGTGGTGATTCTTCTTGATGAGGTGCAATATCTCTCCGAAGAAGATCTGCGCGGATTGATCGTGGCCATGCACAGGATTGCGCAACGGGGCTGGCCCGTGATCCTGTTCGGCGCTGGCCTGCCTCAGGTAGCGGCGCTTGCTGGTGAAGCGAAGTCGTACGCCGAACGGTTATTTGATTATCCGGCAGTGGGTCCGTTGCTACCTGATGCTGCCCGCTCAGCACTGCAGGACCCCATTGAGGAAGAAGGCGAGGCAATCGACAACGAAGCGCTGAACACGATCCTGGCGATCACCGAAGGCTACCCCTATTTTCTACAGGAGTGGGGCAAGCATTCCTGGAATACCGCTAAGCAATCGCCGATCAAAACAAGCGATGTGGAGCAGGCCAGCACGTTGGCAACGGAGGCGCTGGATAGGAGCTTCTTCCGTGTGCGCTTTGATCGTCTCACACCACGGGAGCAGGAATATCTGCGCGCCATGGCATCGCTGGGAGCGGGCCCCCATCGATCTGGAGATATCGCCGAAGTGCTGGGAATTAGCGTGCAGACCGCCGGCCCTTTGCGCAGCGGTCTGATCAAGAAGGGCATGATCTGGAGCCCTGCCCATGGGCAGACAGCCTTCACAGTGCCGATGTTTGATGCCTTTATGGTTCGGGCGATGCCGGAGTGGGGGCAGTAGCAACTGATCTGATCAAAACGCTGGGCCTGTTGCTGCTGAAGCTGATCGAAGACATGCAGCGACTGGGGCAGGGCCTGTTTCGTCATCGGGTGGCGGAGCTGGAGCCGGCCTGCCGGGTCACGGGCCTGGCGCGGCAGGAGTTCCTCGTGGCGAGCCACATCAAACTCTGGCGTTCCTGCGACAACAGCGAACGGCTGAGCGGATCCAATGGCCTGCTGCTCTCCCCCATGTGGACAAGCTGTTTGATCGCCATTGGATCAGATTCGATGCCAGTGGTGAGTTGATATGGCAGCACGAGGCAGCAGGTGAGGCCTTGCGCTGTTGGGGCATCGAAGGGGCGAATCTGATCCGGCCGTTCAACCGCGAGCAGGAGCACTTTCTCAGCGCCCATCGGCAGGAGTTGCGCTGAGGTTGCCGGGCTCAAGCGGTCTGGGAAGGATCAACCACCACAGGCCGATCCGCCTGACCGGGGATCCTGATCACCGCATGGACGAGGTCTGCATCGGTGATCTCGGGGATCTCTTCCTACTCCTCCGGTTGGATCACATGGGCATCCACACGCTGAAGATCGGAGCGGATGGGATCCTCAGGAGACGTAGTCACGAAAACGGCGTTGTGCTCTTGCATTCGCCTTTCGCATCGAGATGATGTAACGATAAAACGTTCGCTTGGTGTAGACGATGACGACGATTCGGCCCTGAAGCAGGCCCAGGCACACGGTCCGATCTTCACCATAATCCCTGCGGACATCCTGGAACTCGAGCGTGCGCCCGGCAAAGACACGCTCGGCATCGACAAAATCCAGGCCGCGCTGCTGCAGAGTCCACAGACGCTTGGCCGGATCAAAGCTGATCACCGGGAAGGAATCGCTGGATGAAGTTCGCCAACGGCATGGGCCCGCAGCGGGGATTCCAGCTGCCGCCTCCAGGGATCCGCCGCCAGCACTGCACTTGTAGGTGGGGCTTGGTGCTGGTAACCAGCTGCACCCGGTAGCGGTACTCGGCATCAGCCGCCTGCTCAGGTCTCTGGATTGGCTCCGCCCTGGACTGGGAGCTCAAGAAGGCGGCCAGGAAGGAGGGTGAAGGAGAAGACGGCGCGGGTGGCCAAGGGGCTGGAGCGGCTGCTCTAGCCAGTGCCACCGGCGTATCAGCGCCGTGCCTACTCAGACCCACGCTATGCAGAGCAATTCCGTTTGGGCCAGTGTCCGCCGGATCCTGGGCGAAGACGTGACCCAGATCGCTACACCACCGAACGGGTGAAGCGGATGGTGGGCAAGGTGCTCACCGGCATCACCCGCTACGACCAGGGCGCCTACGACTTGGTGGGCGGCGAGGAGCTGAGCGACGCCGAGCGCGAAGAGCTGCTGCGACTGTGCCGCCAGCGCCTTGATGCCTTCCGAATGCAACGCGGCGAGGAGGTGGGCTGTTTGCTCACGCAGAAGCTGCGGCTTCGGGCACAGGAGCCGCCACCGCACCCCGATCAGCGGCTCAATCAAAGTCCGGGTGCTCACCCGTGCCAAGGGCCGATGCGAATGCTGCAGGGCGGGCTGTGGGTTCTGAGCGTTGGAGGCCAGCGGCCGGGTGCTGCTGGAGAACGCATTGGGAGCTGTGCATCGCCGATGCCGATCCGGTGACGCCTGGCCGCAGCCTGGTGATCTCGCGGCGGCATGGGGCGGATGGGTTGGCGTTGCACCAGCCGGAATGGAACGCGCTGGTGGAGCTGCCTCACCCTGTTGTCCATAAACGGACATCCACATGCTGAGCGGCCGCATGGAAGTCCTTGTCGGTTGTTAGCAGCGTCAGGTCATAGCGCTGGCTGAGTTGGATGAGTAGGGCATCAATGGTGCCGATCTGTACACCCCGGCGGCGGCAGGCATTGCGGATCTCGGCGGCTGCGATGTGGTCCTGCTTGTCGGGCTGAAGAAAGGCGAGCCCAGAAAGACGCTCCACGAGCTGGTCTCGGTGATTAGGACCTGCAAAACCCTGCAGCACTTCCTGTAGCACCAATCCGGTGGTGAAGACTTGCTCGGCGCCCAGGAGAGCGGCACGGAGAGCGCCAACTTCAGGCAGTCCCGGCTGGACGTCACGGCGAAAGGCCAGCGACCACACGGAAGTGTCGACCAACAGACTCACCGCTGGCGTTCCCGTTCGGTCTTGTAGTCGTAGCCGGGGTCCCACTCGAGCTTGCCGAAGAGCTCCGCCACCTGGCGCTGTTCCCGGCGTGCGATGAACTCCTGCAGAGCGCGGGTGACGGCGGCCTTCTTGGTGGGCTCACCGCTCAGACGGAAGGCGTGGTCAAGCAGGTCCTGATCGAGAGCGAGATTCGTAGCCATGTGTGACCTCGAGAAGAGGTGTCTACACATTATGGCCGACGCCCTGGCTGAGGGGACAGAAAAAGACATGGCAGCCGGGCTTCTCCCCTTACAAGTGCCACTCCTGTCACCCCCCCGTCCCCACCAGGCCCCCCCGCCCCCACTCCCGTCGCAGGATGTGGCGCGCCGAATCCACCGCGCCTGGTGGGCAAGGTTCACCTTCAACGGCATCACCCGCTACGACCAGGGCGCCTACGACCTTGTGGGCGTCGTAGCCGCAGGCTTCTGCGCAGCAGTAGGAGCTGAGCGATGCCGAGCGCGACGAGCTGCTGCAGCTGTGCCGCTAGCGCCTCGATAGGGTCAAGTTGCTTGGGGTGGTTTTGCCAGGAAAGGCTGATCCGGCTGGCCAGGGCGCTTGATCACAGCCACCGCGAAATCAGCTTCAGTGAGCTCTGGGATCTCTTCATATTCTTCGGGTTGGATGCTATGGGAATCAAGGCGCTGAAGATCAGAGTGGATTTCGCCTTCAGCAGAGGTGGGGGAGAAAACGACGTTGTTCTCGTTCATTTGCCTTACGCATGGAGATAATGTGTCTGATGGCGTTGCGCTCCGTGTAGACAACAATCACGGCCCGGCCTCGAAGTAGTCCGAAACAAATCGTCCTCGACTCACCATAGTCTCTTCTGCGATCGGGGACCTCAATCGTGGGGCCCGCAAAGACGCTCTCAGCATCGAGAAAGTCCAGGCCTCGCTGCTCGAGGGTGCTGAGACGCTTGCGGGGATCAAAGCGGATCACCATGCCGCGTGGCAGGTGCCGAGCTGCCCACGGGGCCAGCACACCTGGATCGTCATAGCCAGCGGGAGAGGGATGCTCAACGAGCAAGTGCCACCCCGACACACCCCCCGCCCCAGCAAGCCGGCCCGCACAAGGAATCCCGGCCAGGATCCCCCCCATGCCCCCAACCCCCCCCCACCTACGAGCGCCTGCGCGACTACATCGCGAGGCGCATGCGCATGAGCCACGTCTACCAACCCTGATGCTCCTGGAGCTCCTGGGACAAGGATTGGCCAGGCAACAGCCAGCCCGGCCCCCGCGCAGGACGTAGCCCGCCGGATCCTGGGGGAGGACGTGACCCAGATCGATTACTACACAGAGCGCGTCAAGCGCATGGTGGGCAAGGTTCACCTTCAACGGCATCACCCGCTACGACCAGGGCGCCTACGGCTTGGTGGGCGGGGAGAAGCTGAGCGACGCCGAGCGCGACGAGCTGCGATGGCTACGCAACAGAACGATCCAACAGCGAACCGCTGACGTATTTGTGCAGAACACTACTGATCAACGTCTGATAAGGAATGCCTTCTTGCAGGGCTTTGACACGTAAAGCTTGCAGATCCGCACTGGAAAGACGGATGTTGATGCGTTGATCCTTTACACCCATCGCCGTGGCGGACTGCCGAAGTGCATCGAGAAGCTCTGGGGTCGCCATGCTGCGCAGCTCGCCTGCGTTGAAGTCGGAGAGCAACTGTTGCTCTTCAGGGGTAAACGAAGGCGATGGCGAGTTAATCATCATGGTGTTTCGGTAGGGGTTGACGGTTTCTGCAGGCGATTTTCCTTGCGACTGGGAATGATGGTCTTCAGGAAGAAATGCTCATCTGTCTCGACAAAGGGAACAAGGTGGACATAGCCATTCAGGCGCACGATCAGGATTCGCTGCTCAGGGTATCGATGCGGATTTGGGTGCTCTCGAACATCGAGCAGATTCCCTGTCTCAATGGCAACGATGACAGCTTCAAAGCACAGACCACGTGCAGCAAGGAGTTGTTCGTTTTTCTCATGGCTCCAAGCGAAGGGCTTCATTGGATCAACCTAGCCATGGCGTGTGCCTAATGTCATCAGGCCGGAGGCACGTGTTGCTCTGCGTCCATGGGTCCCCGAGTTGTTACGCCTCTCTCGATCAGTGCCCCCCCCGGCACCCTGCTCCCCTACTGGGCCTTCAAGGACCCGCAGCATCAGGATGCCTGCATGCCTGCGCAACCTCCTCCACCGACCAGGGCGCCTACGGCTTGGTGGGCGGGGAGGAACTGATCGACGCCGAGCGCGACCAGCTGCTGCAACTGTGCCGCCAACGCCTTGACGCTTTCCGAGAGCAGCGCGGCGAGGAGGTGGGCTGTTTGCTCACACAGAAGCCTGCGGCTTCGGGCACAGGAGCCGCCACCGCACCCCGATCAGCGGCTCGATCAAAGTCCGGGCATGGGGCCGATGGGTTGGCGTTGCACCAGCCGGAATGGAATGCGGTGGTGGAGCTGGTTCATTCGATACAGAGGTGATGAGATCAGCTGGCGGGAATCTCATGCCATCGGACAACAACGTCGGATTGAACCTCAAGCACCCGATTTACCATGTCAGGGTCACAACTCTGGCTGATCAGCTGGATGGCTGACAGGACCCTGAGCCATTGTTCTTCCGCATTCAAGCCAGCTTCCCTGAGAGCGATCACGCCTGGGTGGACTTCGATGGCGGCGGCCAAGCGCATGAAATCCCCCACGTTCACCGTGACCACAATCTGATCGCGAGCCATTGCATGGGCGAAGACATCCTCATCCGCAGCGCCAGCAAGACCTACATGCACGGCCGCCTCAGCTGGAATTCCCATATCACAAGCCCAACGGGCGAGTCGAGGGCTGAGGTTTTCGTCGATCAACAGCCTCAAGGGATCGGCCTTCAGCCGCGCTGCAGGGTGAGAGGTTGGCGGGGTCGGCCTGGAGGCTTAGGCAGACGGGCCTGGATCTGGGCGTAGTCGAGGGCCTGCCTGCTGAGCTGGGGAAAGTCGGCCTCTAGGTCGGTGCGGCTGACGCCGGAGCGCAGCTGCTCCACAACCACGGCAACTGGAATTCGGGTGCCCCGAAACACAGGCTGCCCCGAGCAGATGGCCGGATTGCTCTCCACCAGGGCATGGGGCCGCCTGAGGAGCCGATAGCGATAGCGGAGCTCCTGGCTCACGCTGCTGAGATCAAAGCTGAAGGACACCGCACCGGTTTTGCGCAGTTCACCGTGGCCTCGGGACCATTCACCCAGAGCGACCTGACCCGGGGGTGAGTCCACAGGCAACCGCTGAGTCTTCTCGGTGAGGACACGGAACACCTGACGCTTCTGAACAGGCGAAAGCTGCAGCCCCTCGGCACTCAGAGCGCTGACCACCTGGAAGTAGAGCAGCTCACGAAAGCCCAGACGCAGCGGCGCTGCGGAGGAATGCGAGTCGGGCGGGGCCAGCACACGGCGGTATTCCTGACTCAGCAGACGGGCATCGGCTCCGAGCAGGGCGGCCCCTGTGGCGGCGGTGAGGGCTGGGGGCATCGCAGGAACCATGTTTCAGGCTGAACCATAGTAAGGGGACTGGGGTTGGTGACCCCGTTGGACGGGGTGGAAGGCCATCGCCGAAAGGAGATGGTTCCTCAATGAGCAAGTGCCACCCCTGTCACCCCCCAGTCCCCACCTGCCCCCCAGCCCCCGCGCAGGACGTAGCCCGCCGGATCCTGGGGGAGGACGTGACCCAGATCGAGTACTACACAGAGCGCGTCAAGCTGATGGTGGGCAAGGTGCTCACCGGCAACGGCATCACCCGCTACGTGCGGGGCACCGACGACCTGGTGGGCGGCGAGGTGCTGAGCGACGCCGAGCGCGACCAGCTGCTGCAGCTGTGCCGCCAACGCCTTGACGCTTTCCGAGAGCAACGCGGCGAGGAGGTGGGCTGTTTGCTCACCCAGAAGCCTGCGGCTTCGGGCACAGGAGCCGCCACCGCATCCCGATCAGCGGCTCGATCAAAGTCTGGGCATGGGGCCGATGGGTTGGCGTTGCACCAGCCGGAATGGAATGCGGTGGTGGATGCGGGCTGTCGATCCCGAAACCAGATCAGGTCGGCTGGAACGGTTCGATGGAGTGCAGCACGCCCCCAAGAGCCTGTTTGGCCAGCTTCAAATCATGGCTGGCCTGCATCCTCAGCCAGAAGCCTTCGCTGAGGCCGAAGAAACGGCACAGGCGCAGATCGGTGTCGGCACTGATCGTCCGCCGCCCCTTCACGATCGCGTTGATGCGGCTCTCCGGTACGCCGATCGCCAGCGCCAGCCTGTACTGACTGATCCCCATCGGTCTGAGGAACTCCTCCAGCAGCACCTCGCCCGGATGCACCAGCAGCAAGTCAGTGGTAATCAACGATTTCGACCTCCTCTGGCCCGGCTT
>JBIIRU010000089.1:0-9059 GCA_044341355.1 Cyanobium sp.
TGCCTTCGGCTACACAGGAGCAGCAGTCATGAGCATTGCCCCCAGCAGTGAGGTCAGCCTGAGCGAGGCACCAACCGCCAACCACACAGGCATTGATGGCAAAGGAATTTTGATCACCCAAGCGGCAATGCGCCAGTTGGGCACTTTGATGGGCCAGCAGGGCCAAGGCAAGCTCCTGCGGGTGGGGGTGCGCTCCGGCGGCTGCAGCGGCATGAGTTACACCATGGATTTCATCGATGCCGCCGGCATTCGCGAAGACGATGAGCGCTACACCTACAAACCTGCCGAGGGGGGTGAGTTTGGCGTGGTGTGCGATCCCAAAAGCCTGCTTTACATCTACGGCATGCAGCTGGATTTCTCCTCGGCCCTCATCGGCGGTGGTTTTAATTTCACTAACCCCAACGCCTCCCAGACCTGCGGCTGCGGCAGCTCCTTCGCCGTCTGACCCCCTGCCAGCGGGTGCCGCCATGGGAATCTGAGATCGGCTCATTTCACCGGCAGCGCTTGCACCCATGACGGCCAGTCCCGAATCCCTCTTCGATCAGGCGATTGCCCGCTACCGGGAAGGCACCCCCCCGGAAGAACTGATCGACGATTTCTTGGCACTCACGAGCCAATCCCCCAAGCTCTCGGCGGGGTGGACCTGCCTGGCCTGGCTGCAATTGCTGCTCGACCAACCCCGCGCCGCCCTGTTGTCCGCCCGCAATGCGGTCCGGCTCAATCCCCAGGATCCCCAGGCCCGCATCAATCTCAGCGTGGCCATGCTCGAAACCGGCGCCAAGGGTGTGCGGGAGCACGTGGAAGTGGTCAAGAAGGTCTTGGTATTGGCTCCGGAAATGGCCGACGAGCTCAACGGCTCCATCGCCGATGGCTTGCAGCGACGGCCCGGTTGGACCGCTTTGGCCAAGGTGCGGGACTGGCTGCAGACGTGAGCCGCATCCTGCTGATCAGCAACGGCCATGGCGAAGATCTAAGCGCATCTCTGCTGGGCCGCGAACTCCTCAACCGTCAGCAATGGGTTGAGGCGCTACCGCTTGTCGGCGCTGGCGATGCCTACCGCCGGGCCGGCCTCGGGGTAATCGGCCGGACCCGCAACTTCAGCACCGGTGGACTTGGTTACACCAGCCTGCGGGGACGACTCACCGAACTGTGGCAGGGGCAGGTGCAATATCTCTTTGGCCGGATCCTGAGCCTGATGCGCCACCGCCGTGATTACGGTTTGGTGGTGGCCGTGGGGGATCTGGTTCCCGTGCTAGCGGCCTGGCTTAGCGGCCGCCCGGCAGTGGTGTACTTAGTGGCCTATTCCAGCCATTATGAAGGTAAATTGCGATTGCCTTGGCCCTGTGGCTGGCTGCTGCGCCAGAAACGCATTCAGGCCATCTGGAGCCGAGATGCCCTCACGGCCGACGACCTGAGCGGGCAACTGCGTCGTCCCGTACGTTTCCTGGGCAATCCTTTTCAAGATGCTGTGGCGGCAGCAGCCAGCCCCACCGCCGCGCCCCGCAGCCGTTCTGTTCAAGGCCTGGGCTTGCTGCCCGGCAGCCGCTTACCCGAAGCCAAGGCAAATCTGTTGTTGATGCTGGAGGTCCTCCAACGGCTGCCGGAGCCCCTGCAACGACCGGGGGCCTTGCGGTTGCAGGCGGCCTTGGTGGGGGAACTGGGCGCGGCCGAGGTCCTGGCGGCAGCGGCGCCCCGGGGCTGGACCTTGGCTGAACCAGGCCGGGGGGGCCAGGACGTTGTGCTGCGGAGGGGCCACCTGGAGCTGCGCTTGCTTTGGCAAGGGTTTGTCGAGGTGCTACGCGACAGTGACCTGCTGCTGGCGATGGCCGGAACTGCGACCGAGCAGGCAGTCGGGCTGGGAAAACCGGTGCTGCAACTGGCAGGATCCGGTCCCCAATTCAACGGGCGCTTCGCCGAAGCCCAACGGCGCCTGCTGGGGGCCGGAGTGAGTTGTGCCACTGGTGAAAGTGGCCAAGACGCCACCCTCAGCACCACGGCGGCGATGGTGGCCGACCAACTGGCGCACCTGGGCGATCCCGAACGGGGGCCGGCCTGGCGAAGGGAGCTGGAACAGATTGCGGCGGCACGGCTAGGTCCTCCCGGCGGCAGCGCACGCCAGGCTGAGGCGATCATGGAAACGCTTGTTTCGCTTCGCCGCCAGTGCCGATGACAGGTTCCCGGGTAAAGCCCACCACTGCCGGCGCCGGGCCGCCCCCCCTGGCCAACGGCCCTTGGGACAGCCTCAAGCAGCTGTTGGATCGGCTCTTGGTGGTGAATGTATTTCTGGTCATCGGCGCCGCCCTCTGGTTTGGCCTGGCCGTGGTATCGCAAAGCCAAGGCCGGGGAGGGCCGCTTCAGGCCTTCCAGAGTCTCTGGGAGCCTCTCATCATGCCGGCGGTGGGCCTGTTGATGGCGGCGGCCCTGCTCAGCGGGATTCTGGGCTGGTGGCAGCGACGAGAGCGGCCTTGAGGTCGCCGAATTCGAATTCAAAACCCAGATCTGACAAGCGCTCCGAGACGACCTGCTGACCTTCCAGCACCACCTTGGCGCCATCCCCCAGCAGCAACTGCAAGACGGGGCCAGGCACTGGTAACAGCGAAGGTCGACGCAGGGCTGCCCCCAAGGCGTTGGCAAAATCAACCATCCGCACTGGTTCGGGTGCAACGGCGTTGATCACGCCGGTATAGGCCGAATCTTCAAGGGCCATACCCACCAAACGGCAGAGATCATGGCGGTGGATCCAGCTCATCCACTGCTGACCTGAGCCAATCGGCCCACCGAATCCAGAGCGAAACACTGGCAGCATGCGGCCCATGGCACCCCCATCAGGGCCCACCACGATGCCAATGCGCAGAATCACCACCCTGCAGGCGGCCGGGGCAGCCTGGGCCTGCTGCTCCCAATCGCGGCAAAGGTCCGCGAGGAAATCATCCCCAGCGTCACTACTTTCACGGAAGCGTTCTGCCTCACTGGTTCCATAGAAGCCCACCGCCGAGGCATTCACCAACACGCTGGGGGGCTGGGGCAACGCCGCCATGGCTGCCACCAGGGACGCTGTGGTGGACAGACGGCTGGAACGCAGGATCTGGCGCTGGGCCTCACTCCAACGCCGCTCGGCGATGGGTTCACCGGCCAGATTGACCACGCCGTCGGCCGCCTCCAGGGCTGCCAGCAGCTGCGGATGACGCCAACTGGCGGGTTCGGCTGGATCAAGTTCCAGGCAAACCAGACGATCGGCAAGGGCGGGGAACGGCTGGGACCGCCGACTGACCAGGGTGAGTTCATGGTCCTGGTCGAGCAACCAGGGCACAAGCTCCCTGCCTATGAACCCGGAACATCCCAACAACAGCAGACGCATCGAAGCTCCGGAGGTGGTGGTTTGAGGCTAGGAGTCCGCCAGGGGCGAAGGGCCGACCTAGGGTGCCGCCATCGCCTCAGCCGCTGATGGCCGACACCATTTCTGCCGCCCCCGATTCCGCAACACCAGCGCCCAGCAAAGCCGCACCACCTCCAGCTGCCGCCCTCAAAAAAGGGGCTCTGGTCCGTCTCCAGGCCTCTGCCTACTTGGGCAGCCTGGAGGCCGCCGCCAGTGATCCCCAGCTGCCGGGTTATGTCTTGGAAGGGCCCGGAGAGATTCTGATGTTGAAGGGAGAGCATGCCCAGGTGCGCTGGCGCCGACCAGTCCCCGATGTCTGGTTGCGACTCGACCAACTGGAGGCATATCCGGCCTAAGGCCTTACGGCCTAAATCTCAAGCTGACGCCGCTCTTGCTGCAACCTGGAGCGCCGTTGCTTGGCTTCCCGCAGCATCTCGCGGCCGTCGTGCAGATAGCTGTCCACATAACCCATCGTATAGCGCTCCAACTCGCCCAGGGCATCCTGCACCTGGCTGAGACAGTGGTAGAGACTCAACCCAAAACCACGGGCCGAACCAGGACATGCCCTGGAGCGATACAGCTGTTCGACCTTTTCGAGCCGGGCCTGACTTTGAGAAAGAAAGGTGCAGAAACTCTCCATCAAGTCATCGTCATAGGGATCGGCCGCCAGGGCACGCAACTGGGCCGGAAAAGCATTGATCACCTGGCCCAGCAACCGATCGATGGGCGCGTACACCAGCTGCAGCCAGCTGATCAAATCGCCGTCCTGGGCCACACTGCGCCGGTGGGGTGAGCCAGAACCGCCCCGGGCATCCTTCGGTTGGCTGGGAGCTGCTGCCTGGCGTGCCTGATCGAAGCGGCGCCGTTGCTGTCGATCGCCCAGCACCTCCCAGGCCGCGTTGAGGGCCAGGATGCGCTCGGCATCGCCACCGGCATCGGGATGGTGACGTTTGACGAGGGCCCGATAGGCGGTCTTGATCTCGGCAGAGGTGGCCGATGGCTCCACACCGAGCACCTGGTAGGGATCCTCTGCGGCAACCATGGTCCAAAGGAATCAAGGCAGGAGTCTGCCTCATGCCCGCAAAAGGCATGAAAAAGCCCCCCTTGCGGGGGGCATGGCAACGGATGGAAAGGCGATCAGAACTTGAAGGTGGTCTGGACGAGGGCACCAAAGTTGCTGAAGGTGGCACCGCGGTTAAGTTCCGGGTTGCCATTGTTGTTCACAACTTCGTTGGTTTGTGCACCCAGGGGACGGCTCAGATAGAACACAGCAGGTGTGATGCTGATGTTGTCGGAGACCTGGAACTTGTACCACCATTCCCAGGCATAGTTGCCGTCGTTTGAGAAGGTGGTGAAGGGGGTATTAGTGGCGGAATTAGTGCTGTTGGCCCCCAACTTCAAGCTGGTGGCAAACGTGGGCTGGCCGAAGGCCATCCCAAAGGCATTGCCGCGCAGGAACACATCAGCCCACTGTAGACCGACGAACCAGCTCTGGGACTCGCTTACATAGGGAGTCCGGTATTCATAACTGGGGCTCCTATTACCTGATGCGACAGTGCCATCGCCATTGTCGCTGAGGCTGGAAATCCCCCAACCGGCGCTGAGCGAAGGCAGAAGACCGGCACGCTTAGGCTGCCAGTAGCCGTTTAAGGCGAAGTTACTAGAACTACCGTTGTTGAGCCACCAGCTATTTTGGGCCACAAAGTTAGTGCCCCGGCGCCCGTTGGAACCGGCTTGGCCGTAGCGATAACCGGCCGAAAGACCCCAACCCTTAGCAGCGTAACCTAATTGCAACAACCAGCTTGCGCGGGAGCAATCGTTGCCGATACCGCCATCCGTTGCAGTAGCACTAGTGCTGCAGCTGTAATATCTATTAGCCACAGTGCTATCAGAGTTAACACTGCCGACATCGGCGACTGGACTGACGTAACTAGTCGTAAGACTAAATTTACCCGGGCCCAATTTGTAGGGAGTTTTCCAAATAGCCCCGACCATAGAACCGGTAGCTTTATTATAAACTCCCGGAGCCCCAAACATAGAAAAGTAATCCAAAATCCTGTCGCCTTGACCCGAACCATAAACACCTGGGCTCATCCCCAGAAATTCAGTGTTTCGGGCCTTTGATCCAGCCAGGAATTCAAACTGACTTCCCACAGGGAAACGATAATAAAGTCGGTCAATGCCAATCACATCAGAGCAATCCCGATTGCCCGTGCAACTCGTTTGGCCGAATCCGTTGGAAGCCACATCCAAGGCAGTCAGGTTGACGCCATTGCCATTGAAGGCGTTATTGAAATTACCCGAACGCAGGCGGGCGTATAGCTGATCTTTGCCACTGAAACTTGTAATAAAATTCAGTCGGTAATCATAGTTAAATGTTGTAGCTCCAAACTGACGATTATAATTTTTGGCTGCATTACGGCCATTGAGATTACCCGTGGTCCCTCCTGTCCCTCCAAAAACACCAACACCGTTGCGATTGCCACTGGCTTCAACGGCCCCAAGCACGAAGGTGGCTTGACCTTGCAGCTTGGTGGTGGTGGAGAACTGGGTAGCCTCAAGTTCACCGACGCGGGCTTCAATGCCATCAACCCGGCCCCGGAGCACAGCCAACTCAGCCTCAAATTCTTTCATCAATCGCTTGAGCTCGTCGGTCACCTCGGTGACACGATCAAGACAGGCATTTAAAAGGGCTGCCGCCTCATAGCGAGTCAAGGGCTTGGAGCCCCGGAAAGTGCCATCGGGATAACCAGCCACACAGCCGTAACGATCAATCAGATCGGAGAGTGCCTGATAAGCCCAATCGGTGGGGCGGACATCGGCAAACTGATTAATGCTTGTGACCTGGTCTGCGCTGCCGCTGGCGGCATAGCGATTGACATCGTTGAGGTTGATGTCGGCTGCGCTGACGGCCAGCGGAGCCAGCAAGCCAGCACCAATTGACGCTCGCAGCAACTGCTGGAAGGGCTTCATAAAATCCTCACACCAAAGAGGGCCCCCCATGACTGGGAGGAGTCCGGGGAGTGTAGATGGCCCTGGTCAAGTAGTTCCGCCTGGCTTGATACCCAGGCATGTATTTCAGATCACAAATATCTGCTTGGCGCCAAAGCCAAACAAAAAACCCGGTCTCGTCGCCAAGTCCGGGTATTGAAAAGCTCTACCGCAGTGGTGGAGCCCGATGGAATGCTTTAAAAGTTAGAAGCGGAAGGTGGTCTTAAGCAAGCCACCAAAGTTGTTGAAGTTACCACCACCCGGGTAACGGGTCAGCTGCCCCAAGGGAGCACTGAGGTAGTAAATAGCCGGAGTCACAGAAATATTGTCTGTGACCTGGAATTTGTACCAGCCTTCCCAGGCATAATTACCGTCCCTGATCGAAGCAACGCTGTCATCCCCAGATTTGGTGATGAAGGTGGGTTGACCAACGGCCATCCCCAAGGCATTGCCTTTCCAAAAAACGTTAGCCCATTGGAGGCCAACGTACCAGGATTGACTTTGGGCGCCATCAACAACGGACTCAAAGCCAGTTCCATCAAGAACACTATTGGAAACATTGCCATTGTAAGTATTGATGCCCCAGCCATAGCTGATGGAGGGGAACCAAGCACCAAAGGTGGGCTGCCAATAGCCACTCAGGCCAACGGAATTAACGCTGTCAGCTAAACCGAATCCTGCAACCGCCAGGGGAGTTCCATTGCCGCCGTATAAGCCAGCACCACCTTGAGAATAAGTATAAGCAGCGGCTAAGCCCAAGACAGGACCAGCCCAGCCAATTTGAGTGGTAAAGGTGGACTGAGAGCAATCAGTTCCGATACCACCACAGAAGGGGGCCCGATTTAAGTCCGGGGAACCAACATCAGCATTGGCGGAAACGTAGTTGGCGCTGATGCTGAAATTGCCACTCTTCCACCAGAGACCGCCGCCGCCACCAAGATTCAGGCTGTAAGTACCCGGGGCACCCGCATAGGTGAAGATGTCGAGGACGGTGTCAGCCGGATAGGCGCTGGGCCAAAAGGCCAGCATGTCGTCTTGCCGCACCCGGGGACCGACAGTTGCTGTGAAATTAGCCCCGATGGGAAATTGATAGAAGAGTCGATTAACCGATAAAACGTCCCCACAATCAGTACCAGCACCACAACCTTCTTCAAAGGCGATCTCCATGGCATTCAAGCCAACAGGAGGATTGCCCGAATAAGCAGATTGTCCAAAATTGCCGGCCCTTAATCGGGTACGCAACAAATCCTTGCCCGTGAAGCTGGTATCAAAGAAAAGATCTAAGTTGTAATTGAAAGTGGTAGCCCCTTCAAAAGCCTTAGCCCTGTTCTTGATCCCGGGGTTACCGTCGAAACCGGTGGCATCAAATGCAGCTTGATAGACCGGGGGAGCAATGGTGTTCCAGTTGTCTCCACCAAAGCTGTTGGCACCCAACACAAAAGTGGCCACACCTCTGAGCTTGGTTGTGGTGGAAAACTGGGTGGCCTCAAGTTCGCCCACCCTGGCTTCCAGACCATCGACTCGACCACGGATGATGGCGAGCTCCTGCTCAAACTCCTTCATCAGGCGCTTCAGCTCGTCGGTGACCTCGGTGATCCGATCCAAGCAAGCGTTGAGCAGGGCGGCCGCTTCATAGCGGGTCATCGCCCTGGAACCGCGATAGGTGCCGTCGGGGTAACCGGCCACACAGCCGTATTTTTCGATCAGGTTGGACAGCGCCTGGTAAGCCCAATCGGTGGGTCGCACATCAGAAAACTGATTGATGCTTGTGACTTGATCTTGGCTGGCGTATTGATTAACGCCACTGATGTTCAGGTCGGCGGCCTGGACAGCAATCGGGGCCATAAGGCCGAGCGCCGCCGGGGCCAGCAACAACTGCTGGAAAAGTTTCATGGGGTGGACCTCACACGACAAGGCGCAATGCGCCATCGGTAGTTTGCCGAAACATCAGACTGCCCATGTCGTTGTTGTGACAGAAACAGAAACGGGAGTGCTAGGGCACCCAGACCTGTGTCGAAGGACACCCAAGCGCCCTGGCTGGAATCCTGGGGCCAAACAAGCCCACTGCCAAGCAAACTGAACCGATCCGCCCGCGGTCGCCCTGGCACGCCAATCAGCACCAAGGCCTGTGGTCCGGGCTGGCAACCCTGCATTTCCCCCAAGGCTTTGGTGGGGCAGCCTGGCAGGGATTTGGCTCCTGGCCACAGCCGGTGATCGCCTTTGGCTGGCCCTGGATCGCCGCCTGCCCAGCTGGGATCAGGCCGACTATCTCAACAGCGCCGTCGACCATGGCCGCGCCCTTGGCCTGGTGGCCGGAGGCCATTGGCAGGGTTGGGCGAACCTGTTAGACCTTTCCCCCAAGATTCCACCCCTGGCATCCCTGGTCAACGGCACCGTGATCGCCCTCGCCGGTGACAGTCCTGACGAGGCCAGCTGGGCGCTGGCCTTTTGGCACGCCTTGCTGCTCTTGGTTGTGGCCTGCTGGGGCCGCCAATTGCTAAATCCAGGCTTTGGCTTGCTCTGCGCCACCCTGGTGGCCCTCACCCCCGCCCTCACCCACCTAAGGGTGGATTTCACCCTCGACATGCCGTTGGTGGCGAGCTGTTGCCTTGCCCTCTGGCTGCTGGGACGCTGGCAGGCACCGGAACGCGGCGGGCGCTGGGGCCAGGCCCTGGCGGCGACCCTGGCCCTG
>JBIIRU010000371.1:0-2609 GCA_044341355.1 Cyanobium sp.
GGCCCAGGCGGGGGGTGATGTGCGCATCGCCATGGTGTCCCCCCAGGCCCCCTTGCCCCAAAACGCGGTGCTGGTGCATCAGGAACCCTCCACCTCGATGCTGGGGTTGTTGAGCCTGGCCAACACCGAAAGCCATAACTTCACCGCCGAGGTGTTGCTGCGCCAGGCGGCCGGCAGCTGGGATCTGGATCGGGCGGCCCGCCTCGAAACCGGCTGGTTGATGCAGCAGAACCTGCCGATGCAGGGGGTGACCATCTACGACGGCAGCGGCCTGGATCGTTTCAATCGGCTCACCAGCCGCTTCATCACGGCCCTGTTGCTGCGCATGGATAACCATCCCTACGGCCGTTACTTCCTCGGCTCGATGGCCATCGCTGGCCAGAGGGGCACCCTGCGCAACCTCTACAACGGCACCAGCCTCGATGGCCGCGTCTACGCCAAAACCGGCACCCTCAGCGGCGTGCGGGCGATTTCCGGACAGCTGTTGACCGCCGATGGTCCCCGCTACTTCAGCGCCATCTCCAATGGGGGCACCACCCCGAACCAAACAATTGGTCGAATGCTGCGCCAGGCCCAGGACACCTCTCTTTGCGGCGGCGGCTATCGCGCCCAGGGGTACTCAAACCGCAGCAGCGACTTTGGCAACTCCTACTGATTGCGCTCTAACTGATTGCGTTCCTACTGATTGCGTTCAAGCCAGCCCCGCAACTTGCCGGGGTTGAGTAGGCCGGCGGGATCGTTGCTGGCTTTGGCCGCCACCTGGCCGGCATCGACCAGGCCGAGGCCGCCGTCCTCCACATAGATGGTGTGGGGGTCAAATAACTGGGCACCCAGGGATAGGCAATCGGCGATCAGGGCCTCCAGCTTCTCGATGCCGTCAAAGCGCAAGAGGGGCAGGCCCGCCAGGCGGTTTTCGCCTTGCGAGCGCACCCCCTCCATGTGCCATAGCAACAGATCCGGCCCCCAGCGTTGCCGCAGGGCGGCCAGCATCGCTTCGGCCGGCCGGGGCAGCATCAGTTGCAGATAGGTCCAGCCGGGCTGCTGACTGCGCCAATGCAGGGTGGTGTGGTTCCAGGTGAGCTCCCGCAGGGGCAGGCCGCGGCTGGTGCTTTCGGCCTGGTGCCACACCGAGCTGGCGCCGCGATGGCGCAGCCAGGGTTCGAGCAGGGGCGTGGCATCGGCGGCGGCCAGCAGCAATAGGCGGTGTCCCGAAGCGGCCGGGGCCCCACCGGGGGAAGGCAGCGATGCAGCCAGCGGCGCCTCCAGCAGGCAGAGACTGTTTACCAACAGGGCCGTGGCCGGCAATTCCTGCGCCACCGCCACGGCCGCCTCCCAATCCTCAAAATCCACCACCCATTGCCACCAGGCCACCGCCTCGGTGGTGGCCATCGCCAGGGCGGTGATCAGGCCATTGCAGCCGTAGGCGTGGTTAAGGGGTTCACAGGCCTCCCCCTCCAACCAGAGGCGGCGCGGTTCCGGTTCCACGGTGATCACCTCCAGAGCCAGCAGCTGGCCCGGATCGCGCAGCATCCCCCAACGCAGCGAACCGATGCCGCTGGAGCCGCCGCCAATGAAGCCGCCGAGGCTGGCCGTGCGCCAGGTGCTGGGGGCCAATCGCAATGAGCGCCCCTGCAGGCGCAATTCCTGGTCGAGGCTGGCGAGAATGCAGCCGGCCTCAGCCACCATGACGCCGCTGACTTGATCGAGCTGCCGCAAGCGATTGAGGCCCATCAGATCGATCACCACACCGCCGCAAAGGGGCACGCACTGGCCGTAGTTGCCGGTACCCGCACCCCTGGCGGTGAGCGGCACCCCATGGCGGGCGCAGGCACCGGCCACCGCCATCACCTGCTCAACGCTCCGCACCCGCACCACCAACTGGGCAATCCGGCCCGCCAATAGGGGCGTCAGCACCGGCGAATAGTCGTGGCAATCGCGCGAGTACCGCACCCGATCCGCCGACTCCCGCAGCAGCGTCAGGCTGGGATCTTGCCGCTGCAGCTGCAGGGCCAGGGCCTCGATGCGCTCGGCCGCCACCGGCTCGGGCAGTGGCGGCAGGGCGGTGCAGGGCATGGGGAGGGGGGGGGATCCTTCCCGATCATGATCGCGGGTTGGAGCCTCCCCAGCCCAGTTGATGCTCTGGGTGCATCATGTGAGGCCACCGATGGTGAGGACAACCAGCTGCCCACGTCCGTGGTCAATGACTCAGGGTCTCTGGCGTGGTCCAGTTATCAAGGAAGGCCTGCGCTTCGGGATCCGGTATATAAGCTTATTATATGCTTAGCTCGCCAACTCTTGAGTCTTCATGCCCAAGAAGATAATGCCTGGCCGCACACTCTATGTGGCTAACGCCATGCTCGGGAGAATGCCTTCGGATACGGCAGAAATCTATGACGAGAGAGAAGAAAAGCTTCTTAATCCCTATCTCCCTGAGGACAAAATACAAATTTATGAAAGGCAGGTCAATGAATGGTTCCTGGATCCCGCAGCACTGCTTCTGCGGCTCATGGGGTCTCAAGCAAGCTTTGTCGTGCTATCTATTTGCCTATCCTATCTCGAAGGAGTTCAACAGTACATACAGGGATTGTCAAGCGATCCTAGAGAACGAT
>JBIIRU010000372.1:0-2604 GCA_044341355.1 Cyanobium sp.
TCGGCTAAAGTATTATACATACCCACTTATTGGCATATATTCTGAAACTAGTACTTTGGCTCTTCGGCAGAGTACCCTGGAAGCAAACTATATCAAAGAACCTTTTTCTTCATCCATTGAGCTCATTGGCAACAATCTATTCCCAAATCCAATTATCAATGAGCGGGCAAGCTTTGATCCACCTTTGCTGTCATACAATGCTGTCGGTTTGAGCACAGGTGAAATTGCGGAATTTCGCATTAATAAAGCAAAAGAAAATTTCTCAACAACCGCGAATGCCTATGGCATCGCCCAAGTCAATAAATATGTAGAAAAAAATTCAACCCTTTCCCCTGGGCAAGTCCTGACTGCGAACCCCATACAACTCCATCACTCTCTGCCATCTAGCAATTCCCAATCGGTCTCTATCGCTATAGATCAAAACAGCGCCAGCTCCCAATTCCTTGAGTCCCAGAATCGCACCCTGATTCAAACGACTAAGGCCTTGGGACTCCCGTCAGGTTCGGGCAAACTGCGCAGCATTGCTGAGTTGCAGCAACGATTAACCCTGGCCAGCAAACTCGCCCCTTCCCTGGATCTTTCAGCTCTGCCAAAGCTCTCACTTGCGGCGAATCAATCCCAGCCCAAGACGATCAATACCAGTACCCGTCCCTATACCCCCGCCATAGTGCATCTGCAACGGGATGACGAAGCCTCCGGCCAAACGCGCCTCACCGCCATTTTGCTCACGGCCCAGGGTGAACCGATCAGCCGCAGCACCAAGGTGGCTCGGGCCGATCTAGATGGCTGGATCAAGGGCTTTCAGCGCCAACTCAGCCGCCGTTCTCCCCTGCCCGATCCCACTAGAGATCCTGGCGAGCCCCTCGCCAAAGCACTGCTCAGCCCCCTGCTGCCGCTGCTGCGTGCCCAAGGCATCACTGCCCTATTGCTGGAGGTGGACCGGGGGCTGCAGGCCGTTCCCTACAGCGCCCTGCCTGTGGAGGGTCGGCCGCTTGGCGACCTTTTTGCCCTCACGATCACGCCATCGCTGGGGTTGATTGAGCTGGATCCCGGCCAGCGGGCCCTCCGGGGCCAGATGCTTCTAGCGGGGGCCAGTCAGTTCAGCAATGGCCTCGCCCCCCTACCGATGGTGCGGCAGGAGCTGCAGGCCCTGGCCCAGGAGCATCCCTCCCAATTGCTGCTCGATGACAGTTTCACCCCCACAGCCCTGATCGACCAGGCACTTGGCAGCAATGTCAACCAACTCCATATCGCCACCCACGCCAATTTTTTGCCTGGCCAAACCGGCGTTCTCTATACCCCCAACACCACCTTGAGCCTGGCGGACCTGGGCCGTCGCCTGCGCTCCCGCAACAGCAGCTACCCCCTGGATCTGATCAGCATGAGTGCTTGCCTCACCGCCCTTGGCGATGAGCAAAGCGAGTTGGGTTTCGTCGGCATGGCCCTCCAGGCCGGGGCCCGCAGCGGTCTCGGCACCCTCTGGGAGGTGGATGACACCGCCACCGCCGCCTTCTTCATCGAGCTCTATCGCTTCCTCAAGGTCGGCTTGACCAAGGATCAGGCGCTGCAGGCCACCCAGCAGGCCTTCCGGCTTGGTCAGGTGCGGCTCCAGGGCGATCGCCTGGTGGGACCGGACCCGCGCACTGGCCAGGCCGAGTCCGTCTTGGTGGCAGGCCTTTCCCGGCAAGAGCAGATCCTTTTCGCCCAAGGGCTCAACCATCCTTACTATTGGGCAGGAATGATCCTTACCGGCAGCCCCTGGTAAAAATTCCGGCCGTCACCACGCCCATAGTTTTAGATGTTGCCCTTGCTGGCCCAGTTGGTGGCCCCGCCTCTGCAGCCAGGTCCCATTCGCTTGCCGGGGGCCGATCAACAGCGATCTCTCCCAGTTTCGCCCGCCCCAGCCGGGCCCCAGGCGCCAGCCCCTGTCCAGCCAGCCGCGCCTGGCGCCACCGCCAGCCAGCCGCGCCTGCGGGGCTTCAATCCCTACAGCCCCGCTGAGCTGTCTCGGATTCTGGCCGACTGCAGCAGCAACACCAACCCAGAGGCCCGCCTCAACCTCTGTGCCACGGCCCTGGGCTCGAGGCTGTTCGCCGATGGCTACATCAATAGCCGCGTCATCCCCCAGCCCACCCCTGCGCCCGGTGCACTGGAAGTGGTGCCCGGCAAAATCGAAACGATTCAGGTGGTCAGCTCCAGCCAGCGGCTGCAGCGGCGCCTGTTGCGGCTGCTGAAGCCCCTACAGGGCAGCGTGCTGCACCTACCAACCCTGACGGCCCAGCTCACCCGGATTCAGCAGCTATCCGGCGTCGGCCTGCTCAAAACCAACCTCAACCGCATCGGTGAGGACTCCAACCGCGCCGAGCTGTTGATCACGGTGGAGCCCGGCCATGACCCTCTGCGGGGTGAACTGTCCCTGCGCAATGACGGCAACGGCGGTAGCGGCCAGTTTCGGGGCCTGGCCACCTTGGTCAAGGAACGGGCCCTGGTCAACGGCGACACCCTGCTGCTGTTCGGTGAAATCAACACCGATTCCAACCCCGAAATCGGCTCCCTCAACGGCTCGCTCAGCTACTCCCTGCCCCTGCTCGATCAGCTCAACCT
>JBIIRU010000373.1:0-2594 GCA_044341355.1 Cyanobium sp.
CTTGAATCCGCCCGTGATCGGGGTCGACACCCGCAGCCGCAGACTTTCACTGCGGCCCCGCACCCGGCTGATCACGGCCGGGGTCACCGTGTTGATGCCACCTTCCCGGGCCAACGTTTTTAACAGGGGAATCAAGCCTTCGAGATAGGTGCTGTGGGTAATGACCAGGCGACCCATGGTGTTGGCTCAGGTGCGTTCCAGGGGAGCCATCGTCAGCCCTTCGGCGCTCAGCAGCTGGTGGTAGTGCTCTGCCTGCTCCTGGGGACCGCTCCAGACCTCGGCCGAACCCTGACCGTCAATGCGGTGCGCCAGTTCCCAGGCCCGATCCGGCACCATGCCCGGGATATGGCGCACCAGGCAGTCCACCACGTGCTGAAAGGTATTGAAGTCGTCATTGAGCACGATCACCCGGAAGTGGGGATAGGGCTCGCGCAGTTGCTCCCGCGCCTGGGTGCGCTCGGGAGTCAGGGTGGGGGTGGTGCTCATGGCACAGCGCCGGAAGCCAGTGGTCCCCAACCTAGGTACACTTGGTTTCAATGCAAAGCAACCTCATGCTGATCACCCTGGGTTGGGCCTCCCTCGCCGCCATCTTCACTTTCTCGATCGCCATGACGGTTTGGGGACGCAATGGTGATGGCAGCATCAATTTCTGAGTTCGTACCCAGCACTTCCACCCTGCTGGCCTGGGTTGCCTCTGCCCTGCTGCTGTTTGTAACAGGTGGTGTGGTTTATCTCTCGGCGGTGGATTGGCGGGACAAGCGCCGCCGCGACAGGGTCGTACGCAACCGTCGCTGAGCCTTGGCGGCTGGCTAGCTCAGCCATGGCAAGATCGGCATCCTGATCCAACAGCGGCCGTGCTGATTCCCTCGGGCTTCGCTTTGGAATGCTTAATTAACGCCATGCAAAGCGTTGCGAAGGGATGAGGCGTCTCACCTGGCGCTGGCCCACTGCCCTGGAGCGCTTGACGAAACGGGCCCAGGGGCCTGCCAGGCCGCTGGATTCAGGTCGGCGCATGGCCTTTTCGACTGTGCCCAGGCCACCATTGCCCTGGACCAGCTCACTCATCGCGCTGCTGCTTCTGTTGCCCTCGTTGGCCCTCTGGCGCTGGCCCAGGCCGAGGGCCGAGGGCCTGGAGCAGCTAATGACTAGCGCCAGTCTGGTGCAAAGTTTCCCCGCCACCCCCGGTCGCCGCCTGCCGCAGCTTTGGCGGCAACGCTTGGGTGAGGGCCTTGGCGAGGCGCTCTGGCAGCGCCAAACCCGCCCTTGGTGGCAAATCTGGGGTGCGGAGGCGCAAGGGGCTCCGTTCCTGGTGCTCCAGGCCAGCGGCTGGCCAGCTGAACTCAGCAAACCCTTGCCTCCCCAAGCCCTGCGGCTGAGTGATCTGATGGTGGTGGCCCCCGATCAGCTCTCGCGCCAATCTCTGGCCGCCAGCCTCAGGCCCCAGCAACGGCGCAGTCGCGGCCTGCACAGCCGCTGCCTTGAGCGGCTCAGCCAGGACCAGGCCGTTTTTTGGAATCCCACCGCCCTCGGCGCCATGGCGGGTCCCCTGGCCCCCCTGATGCAGCGCTTTCAGGAAGGTTGTCTGACCCTCAGCCTCGAAGCCAGGGGGCTGAGTTGGCAGGGTGAGGCCACCTCGGTGGATGGCGTGCTGGCCCAGCTGGACGCGGAGGCCCCCCCAGTCCCCCCCCTTGCTGCGGCCTTGCCCTTGCCCCACGACGAGTTGCTGCAGGTGCAGGGAGGTTCACTGCAAGATCTGCTGGAGGGGTTGCTTTCCAGGCAGCTGATCCGCGAGCCCCTGGCCCTGCGCTACGGCCTCGATTCAGAACGCCTGCGGGGACTGCGCTTCGCCCCTTTCCGGCTGCGGTTGCGTCCCCAGCCCCAGGGCCCGTTCCAGGCCTCCCTCGAACTCCAGGTGCGCCTGCGGCAACCTCCCCAAACCTGGCAACCCGTGCTGCAGCGCCTGGCCCAATCCCTGCGCGAGCAGGGATTCGAGCCAATCCCCTTGGCCCTCGCTGCCCCTAAGCCAACCAACCCCAGCGCAGCCGGCAGGCAAACGACCTCAGCAACACCTGCCCCGCAGGCTCCCGCCCCGCAGGGGGCCGCCCTGCAGGGGGCCGCCCCGCTCGCCCTCGCCCCTGGAGGGCCCCAGGCTGCGGCTGGCACCACACCCCAGGCCCAGCAAGGCCCCAAGCCCCCAATAAATCCCCTGGCCATGGCCTGGCGCCGCAGTGATGGGGCGGTGGTGGGGGGCTGGCGCTGGCTTGCGGCCCCCCGCGGCCAAGATGCGGAGGTGTTGTTTTTCCTCGGGCCGGCGCCGGCCCAAATAGGGCTAATGCCAACCCAGGCCTTTCCGCGCGAACGTACCTTGCAGCTGCGGGCCAGGCCCCAGGCCCTCGATCAACTTGGCTTGCTTCCCCCAGAGATTCCCGCCGTGGTCCGCAGCAGTGAACAGCTCTGGACCCTGACTGAACCACTAACGGCCCGGACGGTCTTCGTGCCGGTCAGTCGGCTGCGGGGAGGACTGACTCTGGCTCAGTGCGCAGACGGCGTTCGCTGCGCCGGCGTTCAGCCGCCACCGTCTCCTCCATGAGTTC
>JBIIRU010000090.1:0-8957 GCA_044341355.1 Cyanobium sp.
TTGGCGTATGCCTGCTCATAGTCCGTAAAGCCCAGCTGGAGAGGAGCAGGCATACGACCAGTCTCAGTCTTGGATCTGGATGGATTTTAGCGGGTTTTTCAGGGGTTCCTTAAGAAAAATTGGAATAAAAGGGTTGCCACTGAGTTCCGTGTCTAGGCGCTCTCAACTCGGAACGTGGAGATGCCATTTTTTCAATGACAAGGGCATAAGGATAAAAGGTGATTGAGTAAATTGTGGACTGAACTTTATTAGCCGGACTAGAAATGCCTTCCTCGGAAGTCGAATGATCTGCAAAATTAAGTGCATGAACGAGGCCCCGACTGCGTAATTAATAAATGAATTTCGATGTCCGTGAATGTCTTCGCAGATATATACACCACCAGGTCGGATCGCCTCCAACATCTCATTCAAAGTTACCGTCTGCTGCTCTGGCGTGTGGCCACCATCATCAATCAATATATCTACCGCGCCCACGTTTGCTTTGAAATTTCGCCAGAATTAAGGACTTTCCTGGTCACCAATAAATACAGAAACCTTTTCTGACTCATAGGCCTTACAAGCGTTCTCGATATCTACATCATAAACATGGCATCTTGGACCAAAATAACTTCCCCACATTTCCAGACTGCCACCGCTGTAGATGCCAATCTCCACAAGCTTAAGATCGAGACCAACAAACTTTGACAGATGTCGGTGATACATATCAAAATAATGATCCCATTTCCATATACCTCGACCTTCATGGTGGGCCTCAAAATAATCCCTCAATCGATTACCCTGGGACTTTGACTCAGAAAAGCTAGAAGACTGCAAAGGTTTTGCGCTACAATAATGATCGGCGCCCTGGCGTACTGTTCTGCCGGCAACCAAGTCTCGGAAGGTTGTATCAGGAAACAGAACTGAAGATTTTAAAATTTTAACTATATTTAAAATGGCCTTGAACATATCCCAATAGAAGGGTTATTTATTTTAGCAGATATCTGTCTATAATAAGCTAATCTGATAGGAAGCTTGGGCCCTCCTACTCCCACTCGATCGTGCCGGGGGGCTTGCTGGTGATGTCCAGCACCACCCGATTGACGCCCTTGACCTCGTTGACGATGCGATTGGAGATCTGCTCCAGCAGGTCGTAGGGCAAGCGCGACCAATCGGCGGTCATGCCGTCTTCCGAGGAGACGCAGCGCAGCACGATCGGAAAGGCATAGGTGCGCTTGTCGCCCATCACCCCGACGCTGCGCACCGGCAGCAACACGGCAAAGGCTTGCCAGATCTCGTCGTAGAGACCGGCGTCCCTTACTTCTTCACGCACGATCAAATCGGCATCCCGCAGGATATTGAGCTTTTCGCTGGTGACCTCGCCGAGGATGCGGATCGCCAGGCCCGGCCCGGGGAAGGGATGGCGACCGACGATCTCCTGGGGCAGGCCGAGGCTGCGGCCCACCTTGCGCACCTCGTCCTTGAAGAGGCGCCGCAGGGGCTCTATCAACTTGAACTGCAGGTCCTTGGGCAGGCCGCCGACGTTGTGGTGGCTCTTGATCTTGACGGCGACGCGCTCGCCCGTCTTGGGGTCGATGTTGGTGCCGGCGCTCTCGATCACATCGGGATAAAGGGTGCCCTGGGCGAGGAAATCAAAAGGTCCTAGGCGCTTGCTCTCCTGTTCAAAGACGCGGATGAATTCGGTGCCGATCAGCTTGCGCTTTTCCTCGGGATCGGTTATGCCCGCCAGCTTGGCGATGAAGCGCTCGCGGGCATTGATGTATTCGACATTGATATGGAAGCGCTGATCAAAGAACTCCATCAAGAACTCCGGTTCCCCTTTGCGCATGAAGCCCTGGTCGATGAACATGCAGGTGAGCTGGTCGCCGATGGCGCGATGCAGCAGGAAGGCCAGGGTGGAGGAATCGACGCCCCCGGAGAGGGCCAGCAGCACCCGTTTGTCGCCCACCTGGGCACGCACATCGTCTATGGCTTCGTCAATGAAGGCGGCGGTAGTCCAATCCGCTTGGCAGCCACAAATGTGATAAACGAAATTGCGAATCATCGCCATGCCACCGGCGGAATGCACCACTTCCGGGTGGAACTGCACCCCATACAAATGCCGGCCGTGGTGGGCGACGGCGGCATCGGGGGTGTTGTCGGTGTGGGCGAGGCGCACGAAACCTTCGGGCAGGCTCTGCACCGAATCACCGTGGCTCATCCACATGGTGGACCCCTCAGCCACGTTGGTAAGCAGATCGGTGGGGTCATCCAGGTAGAGGGGGGCCTTGCCGTATTCGGCCCGACCGGCGGCCACCACCGAGCCCCCCAGCTGCTGCACCATCAGCTGCATGCCGTAGCAAACCCCCAACACCGGGATGCCCAGGTCCCAGAGGGCCGGATCGCAGCGGGGTGCCCCGTCTTCGTAGACCGAACTGGGGCCGCCGCTGAGAATGATGCCCTTGGGGGCCAGCTGGGCTAATTGCTGGGCCGTGGTGGTGTAACCGAGCACGAGGGAATACACCTCGGTTTCGCGCACACGGCGGGCAATCAGCTCGGAATACTGGGAGCCAAAATCCAGAATGACGATGGCGGGGCTGCGGCCCTCCCCCAGGGCTTCCGCTAAGGCCCCCTCCAGGGCGGCCTCGGGGGCCAGGCCAGCGGAGGCGGTTGGCGGCATGGCAGTCATGGGGGCGAACAACCTGGGGCGATAGCCCTGGAGCGCAACCGCAGTGGGGCACCAGGGGGATGGCCAGCCTAAGTGTCGCCCTGGGGAGAGGCGAAACCCAGGGGGCAGGGACTGATCAGCCGGCAGCCCCCTTGCCGGCGCTTCCTTGCCGGCGTCTCCTTGCCAGCGCCAAAGCCAACGCTACCGGTAGCGTCCCGGCGGCTTCGGGTCTGGAGACTCCAGAAACACCAATAGTGCAGGCGTCTGCCGCCTAAGCCAGCAGAGGGTTTCAAGCAGAGGCTTTCAGCGCCTCCAGCAGCCCCCGCCCCACCGGACCCAGCGCGCATACCTGGCGGCCGCGATCGAACAGCACCGCCCCGATTGCCATGGGGCCGGCCCCGTGGCGGGCCAGGTAGGCCGCTGCCCGCTGCTCGATTGTGGCGGCCAACCGGGCCCGCAATCGCTCTGCCAGCCCAGGATCGGCCGCCTGCAGCTGGGCCAGGGCGGCTTCCACCGTGGCGGCCGCAAACAGGGCCTCCAGGGGCGGCCCGGTCAGGCCCTCCAGCGCCGCCAGGGCGGCGAGCACCTCGGCGCGGCCGTCGGCCAGGTGGTGGTGGGTGTGGAAGATGCCGCCCGCCAGCTTGATCAACTTGCCCTGGTAGCCGAATAGCAGCAGGCGGCGCACGCCCCCCTGGCCGGCGGCCACCAGCAGCGGCCCCACCCAGTTGCCCGTCTTGAGCAGCAATTGGCGGGGCAGCCCCAGCCGGGGCGCCAGATCGAGGCCGTTTTCCCCCAGCACCAGCACCAGATCACCGCCGAAATCCGGTGCCGCCAGCCGCGCCGCCAGCGCCGCCAAAGTGCGTTGAAGCTGGTCGGGATCGGCGCTGGCCTGGGTTTGGGCCTGGGTGCCGATCAGGGCCAGACCCTCCACCACCCCAAAGGCGGCATTGCTGGTGCGCTCCGCCAGGGCCCGGCCGGCCGGCAACACCACATGCAATCGCAACCGCTGACCAGGGGGCACCAAGGACCGCAGATTGGCCCGCAGCAGATCCCGGGCGTAGGCCGACAGGCAGGCCCGGCCGCTGGCGCCATCGCCGCTGGCGTCATGGCCACTAGCTGCATGCACCCCCACCCCTTCGCCGGCATCCAGTTGCAGCCAGCCAGATTCCTCGCCGGCCCAGGCCCAGGCCCCGGCCCCGGCAGTGGCAGCGGAAGCGGCAAGCGGGGCAAGCGCCGGCTCCCAGCGGGCCAGCACCCACACCACCAGCCCCCGGGTCAGATCCAACCCCTCCCCCGGCTCGCACACCGCTTCGCCCAGGGCCCAGCCCTGGGGCAGGGGGGCCGCCGCCCTCAGCGGCAGCGTGGTCCAGCCAAGAGGCTCTAGCAGATCGAGCTGCCTTTCTGCCTGCCAGGGCTCACCCCGCAACACCGCCACGGCGGCGCGGGCCGCAAGCGCCAGCCATACCGGCAGGGTGTATCCCCGAGCCGACGTCGAGGCCGGGGTGGGGCCCCGCAGCGGGGACAGGTCCCGCGGCGAGGACGTATCAGTGGCCATTTCAGGGGCGGCGGGGGGCTCCATGGCAGGGCCGCGAGGCCAGGGGGATGCGGACCGTTTTTTATGGTGGTCGATCGTGCCTTCACCGCGCCGCCCCCGCGCGCCCCACCGCCATGCAGGACAAGCTCATCTTGATGATCCCCGGACCCACGCCGGTGCCGGAAACCGTGCTGCAGGCCCTGGGGCGCCATCCGATCGGCCACCGCAGCGCCGACTTCCAAAAGATCGTCAAACGCACCACCGAGCAACTGCAGTGGTTGCACCAAACCAGCAATGACGTGCTGGTGATCACCGGCAGCGGCACGGCGGCGATGGAGGCCGGCATCGTTAACACCCTCAGCCGGGGCGATCGGGTGCTTTGCGGCGACAACGGCAAGTTCGGCGAGCGCTGGGTGAAGGTGGCCAAGGCCTACGGCCTGGACGTGCAGGTGATCAAGGCGGAATGGGGGCAACCGCTGGATCCCCAGGCCTTTCAACAGGCGCTGGAGGCCGACACCGACAAGGCGATCAAGGCGGTGATCCTGACCCACTCCGAAACCTCCACCGGGGTGATCAACGACCTGCGCAGCATCGCCAGCTACGTCAAGGCCCACGGCACGGCCATCAGCATTGCCGACTGCGTCACCAGCATTGGCGCCACCGATGTGCCCATGGACGACTGGGGCCTGGATGTGATCGGCTCCGGCTCCCAGAAGGGATACATGATGCCGCCGGGCCTCAGCTTCGTGGCCATGAGCGACAGGGCCTGGCAGGCCTACGAGCGCTCCGACCTGCCCAAGTTCTATCTGGACCTGGGCAAATACCGCAAATCAGCCAAGGCCGATAGCAATCCCTTCACCCCGGCGATCAACCTCTATTTCGCCCTGGAGGCCGCCCTGGACATGATGCAGAAGGAAGGATTGGCGGCGATTTTTGCCCGCCATGAACGCCACCGTCGCGCCACCAGTGCCGCCATGCAGGCCATCGACCTGCCCCTCTATGCCGCCGCGGGCCATGGAAGCCCGGCGATCACCGCCGTGGCACCGCAAGGCATCGACGCCGAGACCCTGCGCAAGGAGGTTAAAAACCGTTTCGACATCCTGCTGGCCGGTGGCCAGGATCACCTCAAGGGCCACGTCTTCCGCATCGGCCACCTCGGCTTTGTCTGCGACCGCGACATCCTCACCGCCGTAGCCGCCATTGAGGCCACCCTGCAGGACCTGGGCCTGGGCACGGTGGCCACCGGCGCCGGCGTCGCCGCTGCCGCCAAGGAGCTGGCGGCGGGCTGACGGGACGGCGGGGCCGCTTGGGGCGGGGTTGGTTCCGTCCCAGGCGCAAGTCAGGTCCTGGACTGGCGGGGGCTGGGAGTCGGGCCCCTGTCGCTCCAGGCCGGAGCCGCAGGGCTTGCTAAAGTAGCTTAGTAACATAAAATAGAGCCCAATCAGGCAATTCTGTCTACTTTGCGGGTGTAATTCAGTGGTAGAATGTCAGCTTCCCAAGCTGAACGTCGCCGGTTCGAGCCCGGTCACCCGCTTTCAGTCCTGGCCTGAAAAATCCCCTAGGAGATCGCGATCTGCTGCGTGGAGACAGCGCGTGATTTGTTTTAGTTCCCTTGGGAATTTCGACAAAGCCAAGAAGATTGGCAAATCGGTCTGCGAAATCTATGGAAAATTTTGCAGCACCTGGACACGTGTTCATCGCCATACCTCCATCCCGACAACCCCGCCTAACCTGAACCCCAAGCCCCCACCGGGGAGATGACCCTCGCCCCCCCTGCTCCCGCCGCCCCCCAGGCTCCAGCCACCGATCTGGAGCCCCTGCTGCTGCCGCCGGGCCTGCAGCTCACCCCGGAGCAATTCGCCCTGGTGTGCGAGGCGAACCCCGAGGCGGTGCTGGAACTCACGGCCGCTGGCCAGGTGATTGCGATGACCCCCACCGGAGGCGAGACAGGGCGCCGCAACACCCGCCTGCTGTTTCGGTTGCAGGCCTGGGCGGAGCGTCGAGGAGGCTGGGAGGTGTTCGACAGCTCCACCGGCTTCCGCCTCCCCGATGGCTCCGTGCTCAGCCCCGATGCGGCCGTGGTGCGGCTGGAGCGGTGGCAAGCGCTCACGCCCGAACAACGCCGCGGCTTCCCGCCCTTGTGCCCCGACCTGGTGGTGGAGCTGGTGAGCCCCTCGGATGAAGGGACCCGTGGCAGCGAAGCCCTGCGGCGCAAGATGGCCGCCTACCTCGCCAACGGCGCCCGATTGGGCTGGCTGCTGTTTCCAGAACAGCGGGCTGTGGAGATCTGGCAGCCTGGGGCTGATCCTGCGGCGCCGGTGGTGATGGAGCGAATCGAGGCGGCCCAAGCGCTGGAGGGGGGCGAACAGCTGCCTGGTCTGCGGCTGGAGCTGGCGGAGATCTGGCAGGGCTAGAACTTCCGTGCCAACCTGCCTGGAACTCGGGCCTGGGTTTGCCGTTGTGGTCGCCTGCGACAAGCTTTTTTATTGGCTGTTCCAGCACCAACCCGATCGGATCCTGCCGCTGCTGCCCGATCTACCGGCCGATGCGAGGGGCTACCGCTTTTCAGCGCCTGTGCTGAAAGAGCGGGAATACCGGCTCGATGGGCTGTTTTTGCCGCCGCCAGAGCGGCCTGAGCTGCCGGTCCTGATCCTGGAGGCCCAGATGGCCGCCGACGCTGGCTTCCTGCGGCGCCTCTACGCCGAAACCGCCCGCCTGGTGCAGCAGGAGTCCACGATCCACCACTGGCGGGTGGTGGTGCTCTGCCCCTCCCGCCAGCTCAACTTCGGGGATCCAGCTCCGGTGGCGGAGTTTGTGGAGCAACGGGTGCAGTGGATTGAGCTGCTGAGCGCCGCCGCCAACCCCACCGCCCCGGCCTTGGTTCAGGCCCTGGCCCTGCTGCTCCAGAGCGAGCAGGAATTGCCCGCCACCACCTCCGCCCTCCGCGCCCGGGTGGCCGGCACTGGCAATGCCGCCGAGATCGATGACGTGATCGCCGCTATCTTGGTGGCACGCTTTAACGGCCGATCAATCCAGGAGCTCTGCGCCATGGGCGGCATCACCCTCGACGACTTCACCCAGAGCGTCGCCTACAGGGAGATCTTTGGGCGAGGAGAAGCCTCAGGGGAAGCCCGAGGCGTCGCCCTTGGTGAGGCTCGAGGCATCGTCCTGGGTCAAGTCCAAGGAGAAGCCAAGGTCACCCTGCGCCTGCTGGGCCGCCGCTGCGGCCCCCTGACCGGGGAGCAGGAAATCATGATCCGCAGCCTGCCGCTGGAGCGGCTGGAGGCCCTGGCTGAAGCCCTGCTGGATTTCGAGGGCATGGCAGATCTCCACGCCTGGATGGCGGCCAACAGCTGAACAGGCCGGCAGCTTGGGATCAGGAGACTGAAGGCCCAACCATGGCCCTGGCTCACTCCCCCTGCTGATGCAGCGGCTGATTGCATGGCGGGCACGCTCCTGGGCCTGTATCCGTTCAGGGGGTGGGACGAGCGTGAGATTGCTTTGAGCCTGCCCAGCCCTTGACGGCAGCCTGATTCCCGATTGCATCTCAGCAGGAGACTGCACACGATGACCTCGCCACCTTCTGGGATCTCAGAAGCCGACTGGTTGTCGTGGCCTGCTGATGCCAGGACGTTTATCTTGCAGCTTCAGAAGGAGCGACTGGCTCAGCAGGAAGAGATAGGAGTGTTGCGTCAAGAGAATGAGCAGATGCGACAACAGATCACCGCGCTGGCTGCCGAGCTGGCCAGCCTGCGGGAGCGCATCGGCCGCAACTCGCGCAACTCATCCAAACCACCCTCCAGTGACAGCCAAGGATTCAAGCCTCCTCTGAAACGTAAAGGCAGTGGCCGCAAGCGGGGTGGGCAGCCAGGCCATCCAGGATCCGGGCCAGGACTCCTGCCAGTGGAACGCTGCGAGGAGTCCCATGATCATCTGCCTGAAACCTGTCGCCGCTGCGGCCACCCACTGTCGGGAGTGGATCCGGCGCCCCACCGCCATCAAGTGATCGACATCCCGCCGATCCAGGCGGAGGTGATCGAACACCGCTTGCACCGCCTGCTCTGTCCCCGTTGCTCCACCAGCACCTGCGCTGAGCTGCCCCAGGGGGTGGAGACCAGTCACTACGGCCCCCGCCTCAGTTCCCTGGTGGGTCTGCTGGGCAGTGCGTTTCCGTTGAGCATTGGCAAAACATCAGAGCTGCTGGAGAGGTTGCTCGGGGTGTCGATCAGCGGCGGAGCGATCGTGGCGATTCGCGCACGGCTGGCGGCCTGCCTGCGTGAACCGATGGAGGAAGCCCTGAGGGAAGCCCGGCTGCAGCCGGTGGTCTACATGGATGAAACCGGTGCCCCCACCGGCAACGCCGACGGGGGCAACCCCGATGGTCGTCGTGGCTGGTTGTGGGTGCTGATGACGCCGATGCTCACAGTGTTTTCTCAGGGTTTGAGCCGTTCGAGCGCCGCCGCGATGGAGCTGCTGGGACCCTCCTTTGGCGGCATTGTGGTGAGCGATCGCTTCTCGGCCTACAACCAGCTGCCGCTTGAGCAACGGCAACTGTGTTGGGCGCACATCGTCCGTGATCTCACCGCCATTGCCGAGCGCCCTGGCGCCAGCGCCGAGATGGGAACGCGGTTGCTGAATCTGCGGCACCAGCTGTTTGAGCACTGGCACCGCTGGAAGGCCGGCGTGATCAACCGAAAACAGTTGCGGCAACAGTTCCGACCGATCCGCGCTGAATTTGTACAGACGCTGAGACGGGTGGTGGAGCTGGGGCACGAGCGA
>JBIIRU010000004.1:0-29458 GCA_044341355.1 Cyanobium sp.
CTTCGAATTCGAACTGCAGATCGCCCACACCAACCAAAGTCTCGAACCCGAAGTCGAGACCCTGTTTCTGGCCACCGCCACCCGCCACAGCTTTCTGAGCAGCTCGGTGGTCAAGGAAGTGGCCCGCTTCGGTGGGGACGTGAGCCATATGGTGCCCCCAGGAGTGGCGCGGGACCTGATGAGGCTCTTTAATCGGTCCATTCCCCACGGTTGACATGGCAGAGGTCCGCATCACGGTTCTTGATCAACTGGACCAGATCGAGGATCTCGTCCTCGAGGGCAGCCGGATTCCCTTCAGTGGCGGAAGACTGGTGAATGAGCAAGAAGCCATTGAGCTGGTGGATGCCCTGCGGGAGGCCTTGCCCAGCCAGCTGGCTCAAGCCGAGGAACTGCTTCTCCAAAGGGAGTCGTTCATCGATAAGGCGCGTCAGCAGGCCGATGAGATCCTGGCCCAGGCCCGCCGCGAGCGGGAGCAGCTAATCAGCAGCGCCACCATCCGCCAGGAAGCCGAAAAGCAGGCCACCGAATTGCGCGAACAGGCCCGCCAACAGTGCGAGCAAATTCTGCTGCAGGGTCGTCAGCAGACGGCCCTTGCTGAGCAGGAGCACCAGAGCCGCATGGCCCAGATGGAGCAGCAGTTTGCCCTGCGCCGCCAGCAACTGGAGCAGGAGTCCCAGACCCGGCGCCAGCAACTGGAACAGGAGGCCACGGAGCGCAACCGCCAGTTGGTGGAACAACACGAACGGGGCCGTCACCAGGCAATGCAAGAACTCGAAACGATTCGCCTGGAAGGGTTGCGCATTCACCGGGACAGCCAGGCCGAAGCGGAACGCCTGCACCAGGACGCCCTGCAATTCCGGCAGCAGACCCAGCAGCAATGTGATGCCCTGGTGGCACGCAGCCGCCAGGAGTCTTCCAGCGTGCAGGAAGGGGCCAACCGCTACGCCGAACAGGTGCTGAGCGAACTGGAAACCCGTCTGCAGGAGCTGAGCCAGGTGGTGCTGGCCGGTCGTCAGGAGCTGGGCCGCATCCAAACCCAAGATGTGGTCGCCCCCACCGGGCTGCTGCCAGGCGACAACCAACCCCTCCTAGAGGGCAGTGGCGTCACCCGGGCCCGTCGGGCTGCGGCCCGTCTTGGCCGCTCGGCCGGCCGTCGCATGGCCAGTTGAGGCCTTGGGCTCCCAGTACCACCCCGCACAGGGCGGCTGGTACTGGCTGGCTCGCCTAGTCCCAGCCCTCGCCCAAAAGAAAAGTTTCCACTGGCGCCGGCCCCGCCAGCTTGATTTCGTTGCCCGGCTTGAGGGGACCCTCCAGCAGGGTGGCCCTGGCGATTTCGCTACCTTCCGCCAGTGCCGGCTGGTCAGGGTCGAAGGAGGTCGGATGGGTGGTGCTGCTGGAGAAACCGCGATAAATCAACAATTCGAAGAGTTCGCCGCCAGGCAAGTGACCCTCGAGGCGCAGCACCCGATCTGGCCGCTCCCGGCTGATGGCCTCAAGCACGGCCAGCAGGGCGGCGATGGGGTCGGGCGATGGGGAGGAGATGCTGCTCAAAATTCACCCGCCACCCGGCCCAGGCGCGGCAGACGCACCACTAGCCATTGCAACAGCCCCACCCCATAGGCCACCAGTCCAAGGAAGCCGAGGAAACTGGCCACCCCCTGGCTCCAGCTGCCCCCAAAGACAAAACCAATAACCACCTCGAGCACTCCATGCAACCCCTTCGGGGCCTCCAGCCACACCTGGCAGAAGGGTCGATCCAGGGCTCCGTTAAGGCAGGGAAGGGCTGTGGCGGCAAAGACGGCACTGGCAAGCCCGTAGGCCGTCAGACCCCAGCGCCAGATCCGCAACGTCAGGGGCAGCGCCCGCCAGGGGGGCATGTCGGCCAGCTCCTCGTTCAAATCTACCCAGAACCACAACACGGCCACCATCAACAGGGGAGCCAGCACCAGCAACGGATAGGCCACCGCCTTGCCGGCGCTGAGCAGCAGCACCGCCACCAGCCACAGACTGCTTACCTTCCAGTAAAGGTCGAGCAATCGCAGCATGGCCTTTTCACGACGCAGGGCGGCCCAGATCAGCAGCACCAAAGGAAGAGCCAGGGCGAACAAGACACCCAGGCGCACATCCATCCAAAGCAGGGAGCGATAGAGCTGAGGCGGCACAGACGCACGGTTCGGTTAGGCGCCATTATCCGTACACCCCTCGGGCGATAGGGTCCGGCCATGGCTGCGCTTCCTCCCTTTCCCTGGCTTCCCCGGCGGGATCCCGGTGCCTGGTGTCGCACCGCCCTCGGGCGGGATGTGTCCCTGCAAGGGGCGGTGGATCAGGTCGCCCGCCAACTGGCCGGCTGTGGCCCGGCTGATCTGGCCCTCGTCTTCGCCGCCGCGGACTATGCCAGTGACCTGCCCAGGCTCATGCCCCTGCTACGGCAGAAACTCCATGCCAACAAATGGCTGGGTTGCTGCGGTGCGGGAGTGGTGGGCACCGCCGCCGGGGAGGTCCCCCATGAGATTGAACGCCAACCGGCCCTCAGCGTCATGCTGCTGCGCCTGCCCGGAGTCCGCCTGCATCCATTTTCGATCGACACCGGGGAGCTTCCGGATCTAGATGGACCCGCCGAGGCCTGGCATGCCGCCGTCGGTGTATCTCCAAACATGGCCAACTCCATGCTTTTGCTGGTGGATCCCACCAGCGAGGGAATCAACGACTTGATCAGTGGCCTGGATTACGCCTATCCCCAAACCATCAAGTTGGGCGGCATCGCCGGCCAGCACAGTGCACCGCATGGCTCGTTGCTGTTGGACGACGGCGTGCGCAGCGGCGCCATCGGCTGCCTGATCGGTGGCGCCTGGCGGCTGGACCCTGTGCTGGCCCAGGGCTGCCGGCCCATTGGCCCGGTGATGGAGGTGGAACAGGCCCAACGCAACGTGGTGTTGCAGGTGAGCAGCGAGGGCCAACGCCAACGCAGCCCCGTCGAGGCGCTGCAGGCGATCCTCACCCACCTCAGTCCCAAAGAGCGGGAACAGGTGCGCCACTCGCTGTTCCTGGGGGTGGGCCGCAACGACTTCAGCCTCAGTCCCACCTTGGTGGAGCCCTCCACCTTCCTGGTGCGCAATCTGCTGGGGGTTGATCCGCGCAATGGGGCGGTCGCGGTGGCTGAGCGCATGCGGGTCGGCCAGAAAGTGCAGTTCCAATTGCGGGATGCTGCCGCCTCCCGCGACGAAGCCCGCCAATTGTTGGCCCGCCAAGCCGATCGTCAGGCCGCCCCCCTGGCGGCCTTGTTGTTTGCCTGCCTGGGCCGGGGCGAGGGTCTCTATGGAGAGGCCGATGGCGATGTGGGCCTCTGCCGCGCAGCCTTCGCCCAGCTGCCGATCGCCGGCCTGTTCTGCAATGGTGAAATCGGTCCGCTGGGGGCAGGCGAGAGCACCCACCTGCATGGTTACACCGCTAGCTGGGCTTTTTTGGTGCCCAACCCAGCCGGGATGCTGCCTGATTTGGCTGAGCCCCCTGGCCGCGCCCTGGATGGCTGAAGGTGCGCCAACACGTCAACCCCCTCAGCGTCATCTACCAACAGCCCCTGGCGCTGCCGAGCCCCGCAGAGCTGTTCGCCCAGCCTTGCCTCCCCTTGCATCTGGATATCGGCGCAGCGCGGGGACGTTTTTTGCTGGCGATGGCCGAACGCTGCCCCGATCGCAACCACCTGGGCATTGAAATCCGTCGCCCCCTGGTGGTCGCCGCCGAAGCCGACCGGCAGGCCGCCGGCCTCCCCAACCTCCGCTATCTCTTTGGCAACGCCAGCCTCAACCTGGTGGAGTGGCTGCAGGATCTGCCTCCGGGGCTATTGCAATTGGTGACCCTGCAATTCCCGGACCCCTGGTTCAAGAGTCGCCACCACAAGCGGCGGGTGCTGCAACCGGCGTTGCTGCGCTCCCTCGCCCTGGCCATGCCGCCAGGGGGCACCTTGCTGATGCAGAGCGATGTGCTGGCGGTGATCAAACCGATGGCGGCCCAAGTTGAGGCCAGCGGTTGCTTTGAGCGCCCGTGCAGCGATCCTTTCCCCTGGCTGGAGACCAACCCGCTGGCGGTCCCCACGGAACGGGAACGGCTTGTGCTGGCCCAGGGTCTGCCCGTGTACCGGGTGCGCTACCACCGCCACCACGGCCCCGTTGCCGCGTTAGCGGATCCGCAAGCCACCCATAATCCCTGCGTCGCGACCAAGGCCTGATGCCACCAGTCACCGCCACCACGCCCCTGATCCTGCGCTGGCAGGGTCTATTGGTCGAGGCACGCTCGGGTCGCCTGAGCTCCCAGCTGCCCCTGGTGGCGGGGGTAATGCTTTGCGCCCTGATGGGCTGGTTGCCCCAGATCACCCGGGGTGGACTCACCTTGATAATCACGGCCTGCGGCTTGCTATGGTTGGTCTGGTCCCTGCGCACACGGCCCGGGGGCCTCAACGCCATCAACGGCTGGCTGCTGGCGGTGCTTGCCGTGGCGCTGTTGGCCACGGGATTTTCGCCGGTGCCCCTGGCGGCCTTCAAGGGGCTGATGAAACTGGTCAGCTATCTTGGGGTCTATGCGCTGATGCGCCAGCTGCTGGATCAGGCCCCCGTTTGGTGGGACCGCATCGTGGCGGCGATCCTGGCGGGGGAATTGCTCACCAGCGTGCTCGGCATTCGCCAGCTGTACGGCGATTCCGGGGCCCTGGCCCGCTGGTCCGATAACAATTCCGTGGCCGAGGGCACGGTTCGCATCTATAGCAGCCTCGATAACCCGAACCTTTTGGGGGGCTATCTGCTGCCGATCCTGCCCCTGGCGGTCGTGGCCCTGCTGCGCTGGCAGGGGCTGCCCCGCCGGCTGTTCGCCCTGGCCTCCCTGGTGCTGGGCCTCGTGGCCCTCGTACTCACCTACAGCCGTGGCGCCTGGATGGGAATGGTGGCATCACTGGCGGTGCTGGGCCTGCTGCTGATGGTGAGATACACCAGGGCCTGGCCGCCGTTTTGGCGGCGGACCCTGCCGATCCTGCTGCTGGTAGTCGCCAGCCTGGCGCTTGTGGTGCTGGTCACCCAGGTCGAACCTTTGCGGGTGCGGGTCATGAGTCTGGTGGCAGGCAGGGAAGACAGCTCAAACAACTTCCGCATCAATGTCTGGAGCTCCGTACTTCAGATGATTCGCGACCGCCCCTGGCTGGGCATTGGGCCCGGCAACAACGCCTTCAACCTGATTTATCCGATCTACCAACAGCCCAAGTTCAACGCCCTCAGCGCCTATTCGATCCCCCTGGAGTTGCTGGTCGAGGCCGGCATCCCCGGGCTGCTGGTGAGCCTGGGCTTGCTCTGGAGCGCCTGCAAAGTGGGTCTGGGCCAATGGGCTTCCAGCAGCCGGCTGGCCCTGCCCGCCCTGGCGGCGGTGGCCGTCTTCGTGGGTCTGGGGGTCCAGGGATTAACGGACACGATTTTCTTTCGGCCGGAGGTGCAGCTGCTGGGACTGTTCAGCCTGGCCACCCTGTCGGCCGCCGGCAACGAGGCGGCCCACCGCCACGGCCGGGCCGGTGGGGGGGCGAGCGCACCGTGGCGGGACTGATCGCCGGCTTCGATGCCGGCCAGACCCACACCACCTGTCGACTGGCCGATTGCTTTAGCGGCGTCGCCCTGGCGGAGGGGCAGGGGCCGGGGGTTTCCCATCTGGCTGCGGCGGCGGGGCGCCAGAGGTTCGCCGCCGCCCTGCGCCAAAGCCTGCAAGCGGCCCGGCAGGCGCTGCCGGCGGAGCGGCGTCTGGACCCCCTGGCGGCGGCGGCGGTGGGAGCGAGTGGCATCGAGACCGGCAGTGCAGTGCAGCAGGAGGGGCTGGAGCTGGCCGCTGAGGAGCTGGCCTTGCCCGCACAGCAATTGGTGGTCACGGGTGATGAACGTACGGCCCTGCGGGGTGCCTTCCCCGACTTTGCCGGCATAGTGGTGATCAGCGGCACCGGCACGATCGCTGTGGGCCGCGATGCCCGCGGCAGGGAACACCGATGCGGCGGCTGGGGCTGGCTGCTCGATGGGTCCGGTTCCGCCATGGACATCGGCCGTGATGGGCTCGCCCTGAGCCTGCGGATGGTTGATGGACGTGAGCCAACATCTGGGCTGCTGAATGCCCTGTGGCAGGCCATGGAGATCGATCCCCAGGACCCCCAAGGCCCGCAGCGGATTAAGGCGCTGGTGGTGGACCCTGGCTTCGGCGCGGCGGGGTTCGCCCGGCTGGCGCCGGTGGTGGATCGCTTGGCGCAGCAGGGTGAAGCCCAGGCAGGGGCAATCCTGGCCAACAACGCCGAGGCCCTGGCCGCCATGGTGGCTGCGGTGGCCGCAGCTCTCGATCTGAATAGCCCGCCGATCTGCGCCCTGGGTGGTGCCTTGCTCCACCTCGGTGAACTGCGCCGTCAGTTCGTGGACAAGCTGATCAGGCGGCAGGGAGTAAACACCCTGGTGAGCCCCGCCGGGGATGCTTGCCAGGGAGCACTCCAACTGGCAGCCGACTGCATCCAAGGGCGTGCTCGAGGATATTGATCCTATGCACCAGACATCAGTTCAACCTACTGCTTCACTCGATGCCGATAAGAACTACGACAGGAAAGGGCTCGTGGCTGAGAAGATGCGGCCGGGCGTTACTCCGCCCGTGGCCCAGTACACCGCCCGCAGCGACGGTTCAGCTATCGATAGCCGCAGCACCCGCAATTTGTGTTAATCGAAGTCGATCTGATACCGCCAGTGCCGTGTTCGGTCTGACGTGATCGCTTACAACCTGATCCATCTAGGCAACCTATTCTTGGGCGGCCTTCACTGTTTGCGGATCTGATAATTACCGCTGAGTCTTAATGAACCGGAAATCCACTCATCCCTGTGGAAAAATATCTTGTAGGTTGATTTTTCTACTTCCGCTGGCAAGGTGGCGCCGGTGCTGGTGTAGTTGCAGCAGGAGCAGACCAAGCGGTGCAGACGATGAGAGGTCACAAGCGGCGTAATCGGCGAGATCTCCATCACTTGATGGCGAAGGGGTACTGGATGCACGCCCTGTAGCAGGGTGCCTCAGCGGCGGCAGGCAAGCCGGATGGTGCTCCACCAACTTGTCAACGCGCTCAATCAGCAACAGCTCTAGGCCAGCGCCGGGATAGCCCGACTGGTCGCCGCGCTTGAGGCGACTGCCTTTACCCCCCGCCAGGGCGGCTTGAAACCTGGGCTGTCGCTTGAGGGCGACTTAAACGAGTTGCGGGAGCTTCGGTCGATCCGCTCTCGCAGCTCTGGCCAGTTCGGTCGCCAGGGCAGTGAGTTGGGCGCGGAGATGATCGTTCTTCTCTCGCAGAGCCCAAGTGCCTTAAGATGCGTTAAGATGAACTCGGAAACAGTAACTGTCTTCTCCAGGCATATCGCTTCTGAAGACCCAGCCGATGGGACGTCCTTCGCAACCAATCTCTGCCTGAGATGCCATCTGATACTATGTCATCGTCAAATGTTTGGGAGTTCTTAAGCTCGCTTGATCCTGTTACGACCTCTTGGTGCAACTTTGAGAAGCCCTGCTGATCATTCAATCTTGGGCGATAAACTCAAGGGAAGTTTTAAATCGTCTAGATTTACAAATACATCTAAATATATACTTTAATACGACCCAGACACGATGCAAAAAACAGCTACAATTAATTCTGACAATACCGCACAGGTATTATCTAAATCCCCATACCGCCCCGAGATCGATGGCCTCAGGGCCTTGGCAGTGGTGGCAGTGATTATCAATCACTTCAACAAGGTTTTGCTTCCTAGCGGCTATCTGGGAGTGGACATTTTCTTCGTTATTTCCGGTTATGTGATCACCTCCTCTCTGGCCAATTACCGCACTGAGTCGCTTCCAGACTTCTTCCTAGGCTTTTACGCAAGGCGTGTGAAACGGCTGGTACCGGCATTGTGTGTGTTTGTAGCCATATCCTTCATTGTCTCATCACTCTTTATACCACCAGAGCCGGCTCTGGAATTTAATTCATATTTAAGGACCGGCATTTTCTCTTTATTTGGCCTATCTAATCTTTATCTTTTTAAGCAGTCAACTGATTATTTTGCATCATCAACAGAATACAATATCTTCACTCATACTTGGTCTCTTGGTGTTGAAGAGCAATTCTACATCGTTTTTCCCTTACTGGTCTGGCTGAGCGGCTTTGGCCGGAACGGCTCCAAAGGGGAACGCAACCTTTTTTGGGCAACGTTAATTCTCTCGATTGGATCCCTAATTGGCTTTCTCTATCTCTATCCAACTAATCAGTCAGCAGCCTATTTTCTGATGCCACCACGCATTTGGGAGCTGGGTGTCGGCTGCCTTCTGTTCCTGATCTTGCGAAGGCGTGGCTCCACTCTGCGGCTATTCGAGGCTGTATCGCCAATTCTTATCACAGCAGCCTTGGTGACCACCCTATTTTTGCCCTTATCGAGTGGTTTGATAGCAACGATTATTGTTGTATTTCTGACAGCATGGCTGCTAATTTGCCTTAAGCCAATGAAGATTGGATATGGTATCTTTACTCATAAAAATATTATATACATTGGGCAGATCTCTTATTCTCTGTATCTCTGGCACTGGGCAGTGCTCTGCATTAGCCGCTGGACAATTGGTTTGCATTGGTGGTCCTGGCCGCTTCAGGTTGCCTTGATGCTGGCACTCGCAGTAGCGTCTTATCGGTACGTAGAAACTCCGCTGCGCAGGGCTGAATGGACTGCCAAACGTTGGCGGACGATTGTGTATGGAATAGGGGCTGCAATCAGCACCACTGGGATACTCTTGCTGTTTGGCAAAGTACCCGGCTTGTCGCTTTACACGGGTCGTCAACTGCAGCTAATGCAGGCTGGAGTCGCGTCTTTAACGATACCTTATTCCATTAACGGAACAACATGGAAGGGGCAAGAATGTATCCTTACAGACAACTCTGATGTCGGAAAACATATTCCTATCATCGGTTGCACACTTGGAGACTTTAGCAATGCCAAGCGCAGAGTTCTGGTAATTGGCAACTCTTTCTCCACAGCTTTCGTTCATTCATTTGACAAACTAGTGAAAGAAGACAACTATGCAGTAATGATCACATCTTCTTATGGTGCCTCACCTGTCAAAGAAATTCCAAATAATGGTAATCAAGCCAAGGCAAGCGATTATTATTGGTCAACAATAATCCCTGGCCTTTTAAGCAAACTCGGCAAAGGAGACTGGCTGTTTCTGGCCAACGACATGTCCGACTTTTCAAAGAAAGATGATTCACCTGATAATATCAAAAAAATTGCAGCACTCAAGGAGGGCATCCAACGTCTTTCAACTGAATTATATCCAAGAGGAGTTCGTATTGCTGTATTGGATGGTATTCCTCTTGCCAGAGAGGCCAACTGCAAGCCAGTGAATGCTGCAAGGCAATGGTTTAATAGTTTCAGTGATCAATGCGATCTCCCAGACCGCAAAGAATCATTGCTCAGGAGAAAGCCTCTTGATGACGCTCTATTTGAACTTCAAAGACGAGAGTACATCAAGATAGTTGATTTGTTCATGATCTTTTGTCCCAAAGAACGTTGTACATACAATGCATACGATGGTAGCATTCTTTATAGAGATGAGTTTTCTCATCCGTCAATTGAGGCCGCTAAGTTATCTTCTGGAATTATAAGGGATACCTTGATTGATCATTAGTCTGAATCTTGTTAATGTCAAGAATATTCACAATAGGAAAATAGAAACGGTTTTACTCATCAATCTCGCCCCAGCCCCCGCTCCGCTTCCTCGGCCAATACCATGGCCCAATGATCCACCTGGTGTTGTTCTGCCGCCTCTACCATTACCCGTAGTAGGGGTTCGGTGCCGCTGGGTCGAACCAGAACACGGCCGTTACCAGCCATGGCGGTTTCGGCTTTTTGTACCGCCTGCAGCAAAGGTTCGCATTGTTGCCAATGGGTCCGCTTATAGCGATCAAGCACGGTGACATTCACCAGCTTCTGGGGATAGGAAGTCCAGCTGCCATCCATCCATTCCGCCAGATCCTGGCCGCGGCGATTCACCAAGGTGGCTACCTGCAGGGCTGTAAGTAACCCGTCGCCGCTCATGCCATGGCTGGCCGAAAGAATATGGCCCGACTGCTCTCCCCCCAGACCGGCCCCGAGCTCCTGCATCGCCGCATGCACGTACTGATCACCGACGGCCGTGCGCTCCAACATGCCTCCGGATTCTCTCCAGGCCCGCTCGAACCCCAGATTCGACATCACCGTGGCGACGATGCGGTTTTCGGGCAGCGCTCCGGCCTGTCTCAGGGCGGTACCCCATAGATAGAGGATCTGGTCGCCATCTACAATCCGGCCGCGGCCATCCACGGCAAGTACCCGATCGGCATCGCCATCAAAGGCGAAGCCCATGGCGGCACCTGAATCGAGCACCACCTGTCGCAGCGGCGCCAGGTGGGTGCTGCCGCAGGCCTGGTTGATGCGGCCGCCTTCGGGGCTGCCGTGGATCACCAAAGTATCGGCCCCTATCTCTCGGAACACCTTTTCTCCGCAGGCCGTGGCTGATCCCCAGCAGAGGTCGAGCACCACCCTGACCCCATCAAGGCGGGCCCCTTCCACGCTGGCCACCAGGCTGTCGGCATAGGCCGCGAGCAGGTCGGAGCGGTCGCTAGCGGTGCCATCCGCCGCCAGGTCGGTGGGGCCTGACTCGCCCCGCAGCCCTGCCTCAATCGCCTGTTGATCCGAACGGCCGAGCTTGGCCCCGGAGGCGCCAAACACCTTGATGCCGTTGTCATGGGGAGGGTTGTGGCTGGCCGAGACCATCAATCCACCGGCGGCGCGATGACGGCGGACCATGCCGGGCACCGCCGGGGTGGGGCAGAGGCCGAGCTGCCACACCTGGCGCCCCGCCGCAGTAAGGCCGGCGGTGAGGGCAGCTACCAGCATGGGCCCGCTGCTGCGCGAATCGGTGCCGATGAGCAGCGGGCCCTCCGCGTTGAGCACCCGGCCACACCAATAGCCCAACTGGAGGGCCAGGGCTGGAGTGATCGTGGAGCCCACCCGGCCCCGAATGCCATCGGTGCCGAATACGGCCTGACCGGCCTGCAGGGGGGCGCCGATCGCAGCGCAGTCGGTGGCCGCAGGTTCGGCCATGGGGCAGAGGGCGGAGGAATGGGAAGGATACGCCGGTTGCCACAGGTCCCTCAGCGCCAGCGGCGCGGCCAGCACAGCCATGCCAGCAGCTCCGCCACCATCCAAAGCAGCAGGACCCCCACGACCCAGCCCGGCAACCAGAGAAAAGGGGGCCAGGGGCGCAACATGATGCTCAACCCCGCCACGGCGGCCACCCCCATGGCCCGTCGCCGTTGCTGGGCTCCAGGCAGGTCGTTGGGGCTGGAACGCAAGCCGTGCAAGGGTCGCCGCAGGCTGGGCAGGGAAAAACGGGCCAGGGGAAAGGGTCGGCGGGGTACGGAAAGCCCTTGAGTGGGCCCGGGAGTGGTCCTGGAAGAGGGCCCGGGCAGTGGGCCGCCCCAGGCGGGCTTCCGGTTGTCTGTTCAGAATGCCAGCGCGATGCCACCCTCGCCTTGCCCCGTCTCACCACCCTGTTGGCCGTCTCCTGTCTCGGCACGGCGGCCGCCCTGGTGGGGGGGCGGCAGCTGCTGAACCTGCTGCCGCCCCTGACCCCCTCAACCCCCACCAGCAGCCTGGAGCGCCAGCGCCGCTGGGCCCCGGATCCGGCCCGGCGGCGGGAGGCCGGCCTGTTGCTGCTCGACCAGGCCGCCGGTGATCGTCAACGCCAGGGGCAATTGCTGAACGGCCAAGGCTGGGGCCGCGATGGGCTGGCGGCGGTGGTGATCAAGGAACAAGCCCAGCGGGCCGAGGCCTTGCAGCAGGGTCCCGCGGCGGAACGACGCTGGCAACAGCTACTGCGCCGCTTCCCGACCTCCCCCGCCAGCGCCGATGCGCTCTATGCCCTGGGCCGCCAGGATCCGGCCCTGCGTCAGCGGCTACTGGAGCAGTTCCCCGCCCATCCCGCCGCCCTGGCCGCCGCCCTGGAGGAGGGGCCCGCTCCGGCGGATCGGCTGGCGGGCGCCCTACACCTGGCGAAGTGGGGGGCCCGCTGGCCCGGCGCCGACGGGCGCATCCGCCAGGAATGCGGCCGCGCCAGCGACCGCCCCAGCCTGGAGCAGCGAGCCGATCTGGCCGCAGGACTGGCGGAACTGGGCGCCGGCCAAGACGCCCTGGCCTGTCTGGGCGGGGACGCGGCGCCGACGGCGACCACACCCACCCCCATTACCCAAGCAAACCCATCTGCAAATCCATCTCCCCAGGCGCTGGCGGCCCTTTCTCCCCGGGGAGCCCTGCTGCTGGCGGAGGCGCTGGCCAAGGGTGATACCGCCCAGAAAGCCCTGGTCGCACCGTTGTTGCTGCAGGTGGTGAAGCAGCAACCGCAGGGCCCACAGGCCGAGCAGGCGGTGCGACTGCTCAGCCAGGAGGAGGGGCCCGGCGTCGATTCGCAGCTGGCGAGCTTGCCCCCCCCATGGCGCCAAAGCGCCCCGGTGCAGGCCCACCGCGCCCTGGCCGATCCCAGCGGCCGACTGGCCCTGGAGGTGATGCAACGCTGGCCGGATGATGCCGCCAGCTGGGATCTGCAGTGGGAACTGGCCCGCAAGCAGTTGCTGGCCGGCCAATGGGGCGGGGCCATGACGCTGCTGCAGGCGATCGGGGCCGAGAGGCTGCCGCCGATGCTGGCGGCCCGCCACCGCTTCTGGAAAGGCTTCAGCCAGCACCAGCTCGGCCAGGACGAGGCGGCCACCGCCACCTGGCGTGAACTGCTGCTGCACCATCCCGGCGGCTACTACGGCTGGCGGGCCTCGGTGCAGCTGGGTGAGGGGGAGCTGCGGTTGCGGCAAGGGGCCACCGCTGAGGTGAATCTGCCGGCAATAGCGGCCTGGAGCCCCCTGGCCAGTGGCGATGCCGAGCTGGATCGGCTCTGGCGCCTCAAACTCAAGGAGGAAGCCTGGGAAACATGGCGCACGCGCAGGGGCAAACCAGAGTTGCGGGCCAGCCGCGATCTGCTGCTGGAGGGACGGCTGCGCCAGGCGGTGGGGGATGACTGGACTGGCCTGCACCAACTGGAGAGGGCCAGCGCCCAGTTGCGACCGGATCAATGTGAGCTGCAACCCGCGATCGAGCGGGGCTTGCACCCGGTGCGCTTCGGCGACGAGTTTGCCGCCGCCGCCGCCGCCGCACGCTTGCATCCCACGGTGCCGCTGGGCGTGGCGCGGCAGGAATCCCGCTTCACGCCGGCGGTCAGTTCCGGCGCGGGGGCGGTGGGTCTGATGCAATTGCTGCCGTCGACCGCGAGCGAACTGGCGGGTCGGCCGATCAGCGCCGAGGCCCTGAAGGAACCAGCCCTGAACACAGACCTGGGATCCCGCTATCTACGCCAGCTATTGGATCAATCCAAGGGGAATCCCTTCCTGGCGGTGGCCAGCTACAACGCCGGCCCCGGGGCGGCCCAGGGCTGGGTGACGCCCCTGCTGCAGGCCTCACCAGAGCTGTGGGTCGAGGCGATCCCCTACCCCGAAACCCGCCTCTATGTCAAAAAGGTGCTGGGCAACATCTGGAGCTATCAACAGACACGCCAGCCGAGCTGTTAAGTTTAAGAAATTAGCCTAATTAATCAAGATGGCTTTAAAACTATAATTCATTCAAAGTACTACCTTGCTGTGAATTTCAGAAGTTAACGATTCAATCCGCTCACTTAGCTGCCGCACAACCAAGGTCATTTCATTGTTTTGATCAAGGAGCGAGAGAAGTTGCCGCGTCTGCTGCAGCGCCAATTGCTGCTCCTTATGCATTTCAAACGCAATCTCCTCCCTGTGTTTCGCATCCGCTTCTGAATGGGCTTTATCCCTATCAGCCTGCCTGGTCTGGGCAAGCAAAATCAACGGTGCAGCATAGGCCGCCTGAAGGCTGAACGCCAGATTTAGCAGAATAAATGGATAGTGATCAAATGTAGTGTAATTGGCAATATTCAGATAAATCCAACAAATAACAATGGCAGACTGGGCCATCAGAAAGAATGGGGTGCCAAAGAAGCGCGCAAAACTTTCGGCCCCCTTGGCAAAACAGTCCCCACCAAAGACATGGGATAAATGGGAGTGAGCTGCCAAGAAACGCAGATGATGGGGGGTACTTAATCGTGAAGAAGGCATCTCAGAGAGTGAAAAGGTGGGTGCGTTTACTCCAGGATATAGGGTACCCGCAATGACTGGGCCATCAAGACTGTCCCTTATAGGCGCGCTGGATTGCGGCAGCCATCGATCAAGGCAGGGGGCCTCAGCCCCCCAGCACCAGGCCATCGACAATCTCATAGAACTCGAAGTTATCGCCTAGGCGCAGCAGCGAAACATCGCCGCGCCGCTGCACCGCCAACGACTCGGGTTGATCCGAAGCAACCGCCTTGCCCTGCACGAACAGAAATTGACGCTGCTGGCCCGCGGGGCTGGTTACCACCACCGTGGCGCTGTTGTTGGCCCTGCGGATCACGAAGGCCGTACACCTGGCGACCTTGGCGCTACCACCGGACCCACAGGGCACCTCCGTTGCAGCGTGATAAGGAGTGCCGGGAAGCAGGGCATCTCGGCTAGCGGGTAGAGGGGCAAGGGGAGCGCCGATTATCCCCAGGCGCAGGCTGTAGTTGCTCGCTTCCTGGCGCCGCGCCGCCGGCCGCATCAGAAACAGTCTCACCCGGACATCGCCATCGCTCGATAGCAGGCCGCGGAAGCTGTTGCCGGAGCTGCTGCCGATAAACAGGGCGTTTTCAGAGCCAGCTGGCATCACGTTAAAATAGTTTTGCATGTTGGAACCCTTGAGCTCGACCGTCAGGGTCTGACCGGCGCCGGCCCGCAATTTGTAGTCGAGTGTCTGGTCGCCTTTGAGCTGCCCTTTGAGCAAAATGGAATCGGCTCCTGCAGCAAACGTGACCCTTTGGGTTTCGATCGCGGTCTGAGCCATGCCACTCCCCGCCGGGAGGCTGATGGCCAGGAGGAATGCGGCAACCAAGGCAAGTGGTGTGCGCATCTGACTTTTGCCAATAATCATGGTAAAATTAACCATGGGTTGCTCATTAAGCAGCATAGATCCGATGGATCGCATGGGCGATGATTACTGAATCGACTGCCAATAGCCCAGAGATGGTCACCACCAAAGTCAGTTTTGATTTCTCACTTGGCTAGCGAACCACTGATTAATGCATAGCCGAACTAAATGATTGTCTATCTCTTGGCTCTTGGCTCGAATCACCCTGTATTGCTGGTCGCTTTTTCAGGTGTACCCAACAAAGAGATTCGGTAAGAATTGAGTGAGATATCAGCGAGCTAAAGAGTTAATGCAATAGCTGATTGACAAGCAACGACCGCCCAGGGTATAATCACTTTAAGTGAAGCCATTGCTTTCAAACAAGTGAAGTTGACCACAAATCTTGGACAAGAGTGTCTAGAAAGCAACACTCAAGCATTGAACTTAGATAAAAATCGAAACAACCGCAGGCGAAATGGTCGAGCGAAGAGCCGGGAACTCTTTTGTCCGGCCCATCCCGATCAACACATCAGTGGCAATGGCCGCAAATATTTTTTACATCTAGTCAAACCAGAGGATCTACGCCTGCGGGGGATGAGCGACAAGCGCGCTCGGCTATTGATTCAGTCCTATCCTGTGTTGGTGTTGAGCAACGAATGGCTGGAGGAGCTTTTCTGTCCCCAGTGCGGCAACACCCATTGGTGTCATGTGGTGCGTCACGACCGAGTGGTGCATACTTTGCGTTGGGCACCGCGGGAGTTGTGGAAACAGGTGGCCCATGTGGATCCACTGGTAGCTAATCCTAGCGTGAGCGAGTTCAGCCGACGGTCGGCAAGACGGGCGGATGCGTTGCGAAGTGACGGCAAACGTTATTACGACGTCTGAATTACTACGTCTTAGGTCCCAGGAGTTTCTGGTACGGGCTCAGCGGTCTGCACCCACCATGCTGAGGTCGCTGCCAAAGGGTTCAAGCAAGGCGAGGCCCCCTGGCCATGACGCAATGCTCAGATGTCGGCACCCAGAGTGAACCGAATACATCTTTTGAGCTTGATCTTTTGAGCTTGATCTTTTGAGTAATTTTGCGTCAATAGGCATTCCTAGATCGCAGTTTAAACAGGGTGCGTAGCAAGATCCGCAGATCCATGCCAAGCGACCATTCGCGTTGGTAGCGAAGATCGGCCTTGACCCGGTTGGCCATGGCTTCTAGTTCGGCGGTCTCGCCCCGCCACCCTTCCACCTGGGCCAGCCCCGTCATCCCTGGCTTGAAGGTGTGGCGCTGCATGTAGCCAGGGATGAGCTGGCGATAGTGCTCGTTGTGGTCGACGGCGTGGGGGCGAGGCCCGACCAGGCTCATGGAGCCATCAAGCACATTGAAAAGCTGGGGGAGCTCATCGAGCGACCAGCGGCGCAGGATGCGGCCCAGGGGAGTGACGCGGGGATCATCGCGGCGGGCCTGCTGCAACCCGGGGGTGGTCCCGTCCTCGGTGACAGTCATGGTACGGAATTTGAGCATGCGGAAAGAACGCCCATCCAGCCCGTAGCGGGTCTGGGCGAAGAACACCGGACCGGAGCTAGAAGTGGCCACCAGCAGGGCGATTAGCAGTAGCAAGGGCGCCAGCAGCGCCAGGGCCAGGGACGCCCCCACCAGATCCACCAGGCGCTTAATGCGGTGGTCGATAAGCGAGCTCTCCTGCCCCCAGAGGTTGACAGTGAAGACATCGCCGAGTTGTTCCGACCTAAACTGCATGGAGGAGTTGGCCCACCAGGGGATGTAATAGACGGGCTTGCAAGTGTCGCCGAAAAAAAGCAGCACCTGTTCGAGGGGGAGATCAGCTGAGGAGTGGTGACTGAAGTAGATCTGGTCCACATGGTGGCTTTTGAGCCATTGGCGCATTTCCGGCAGTCCCCCGGAGCAGGGGAGCATGGAGGGCGGCAGGGGCTTTGGCTCGCTGTCGGGAGCTTCAAACCAGGCCGCCAAGCGGAGGCCAATCCAGGGGAGCTCCTGGAGCTTGCGGTGGAAGTAGATGGCCTGGGAGGGAGTGCCCCAAAAGACGATGCTGAGGTTGTTTCTCCCCCGGAGGCGTTGCCAACGCAGGATCTTCCGGCTGCCCACATGGTGCAGCAAAAGCAGGCCCCAGCCCAAGATGGCCCAGAGGGTCATATCCAGGCGGGAGAAGTTGGCCGACAACTTGAGAAGAAAGCCGAGAAGAAGTAGGCCGGTGAGCACCAGGGCCCAGCTAATACTCACCCGGCGCACGAGGACCCACAGGGAGGTTTGGCGGTAGCTGCGATAAAGCTTTCCGGCGGGGAGAATGAGCGCCGTAAGTAGAAAAATCGTCAGCGATGCGCTGGGCAGCGGGACGCTGGAACCGGCTGCAGCCGCCAGGAAGAGGATCGTGATCATGGCGGGATCCAGAAACCGCTGCAGGCGGTTGAGATCCTTGCCGTGGAGACGAAAAAGCCCTCCAGGAGAACGCTCTGGCATATTAGTTTGGATGGGGTCGGCTGAAAAGTTGAAACTGGGGATGCGCATTCTTCTTTACGGGATTAATTTTGCTCCTGAGCCGGTGGGCATTGGAAAATACAGCGGGGAGTTGGCCACCTGGTTGGCGAAGCAGGGTCACCAGGTGAGAGTTGTCACGGCCCAGCCCTATTTTCCCCTATGGAAACTAGGAAATGGAAGCAAGGCTGTCAAGAATCTTTATAGTACCGAGCACCTCTTTGGCCTGGAGGTGCGGCGGTGTCCGCTGTGGGTGCCGCGAAAGCCAAGTGGGCTGACAAGGCTTATACACCTGGCCAGCTTTGCTCTCACGAGCCTGCCGGTGCTCCTGTCCCAACGGTGCTGGCGGCCCGATGTGGTGATCACGGTGGCGCCCGCTTTTTTCTGCGCTCCGGGGGCCCAGATACTGCAGCGTATGTGTGGGAAGGGATGCCAGGGCTGGTTGCATATTCAGGATTTCGAATTGGATGCGGCTTTCGAGCTGGGGATGCTGAAGGGGAAATGGCTGCGGGGGCTGGCGGAGGGCTGGGAGCGACGCACCCTGGGGAGATTTGATCGGGTGAGCACGATCAGCGCGGCGATGGTGCAGCGGGCTCAGCAGAAGGGGGTGGAGGCCAGGCGAACGGTGCTGTTGCCCAACTGGGTGGATCTGGAGGCAATCCAGCCCCAGGGCCCTGCGGAGGCGGCTGCAAATCCCTACCGGCGGGAGCTGGGAGTGCCGGAGGGAGCGGTTGTGTTGCAATATTCGGGCTCGATGAACAAAAAGCAGGGGCTGGAGCTGCTGGTGGCGGTGATCAAGCAGTTGACGGATCGGCCCAACCTGCTGTGGCTGCTGGCGGGGGAGGGCCCCACCAAGGCGGCGTTAGCCGAGGCAACGGCAGGGCTATCCCAGGTGCGGTTGCTGCCCCTGCAGCCGGTGGAGCGGCTGAACGATTGGCTCAACCTGGCGGATGTGCACCTGCTGCCCCAGAAGGCCGGGGCGGCAGATGTGGTGTTGCCCTCGAAGCTGCTGGGGATCCTGGCGAGCGGCCGGCCCGTGGTGGCAAGCTCCCCTGCGGGCAGCGAGCTAGGCGACCTGGCGGAACAGGCGGGCCTGCGGGTGGATCCTGAAGATCCGATCGCCTTTGCGACGGCGGTGCGGCGCTTGGTGGACGATCGGCCCCTCAGGCAACGGCTGGGCGGGAGGGCCCGAGAGCTGGCGATGGAGCGCTTCGGGCAGGAAGCGGTGTTGCGAACGCTGGAGGGGCAGTTGAAGGCCCTGATGGCCCCCCGGGGTCATTAGGCGATGGGACAAGAACAGGTCCCAACCAAACTTGTCGCTACCGCCGCCGACTCAAAACCGCCCTTGAAGGCGATAAAGGACAATGGCGGCGGTTTCGCGGAGAGCCAAGCGGTTGCGATCGGTGGGGCCCAGGTCCGGTGCGACGGCGAAGGGGATCACCTGGAGGTTCTGTTGTCGAAAGGCTTCGGTAGCCCGGGGAAGCTGCCAGGGATCTGTGATGAGCATGACAGGGGCGCCGGGGTGGTGCTGGCGCAGCCAGGCGGCGGTGATGGTGGCGTTCTCCCAGGTGGTGCGGGCGCAGTTATCACCGGCCACCAAGGAAGGGGAAACGCCGAGGGCGAGCAAGCGCTCTGCCGTGGCCCGTTGATCGCCGGACACATAAGCGGCCACCGCCTGACCCTGACGAAGCCGGTCAGCGGCAGCGTTGGTCGTAGCGGCGGCTATGGCTGACCCTCGCCCCACCAGCACGGCAACCGGCAGGGCCTCCGCAGCCTGGGCAGAGGGGGGGACCTGGGCCATCAACCAGCCGCTGAGCAGGGTTGTAGCAAGGGGGCTATAAATCACACTGAGTACGATTGGAGCAAACAGGGCCACGGCCGGCAGAGCCAAGCGTGGGAGTTGCCACCTCCAGGCCAGGAGCAGGCCGAGAGCGCCGACTAACGGCAGCAACAGGGCGGGGGTGAAGAGCAGGTTGAGCAGAAATTCACGCAACTCAAACCAGGGCAGGGGTGAGGGCGGGCAGTCTTGCCATTGCATCAAACTTTCCCCGCAATTCGTAATTGACGCCGGGGTCGTTGCTCCCGAACAAGTTGACTGCGGGCGCAGACGTGATTTTGGTGAGTTCGGGTAACAAAGAGGACCTGCACACCAGATGTGCTGTGCAGGCAGCACGCCTGTAGTAAAAATGCGCAAAACCAATTCAACGTTCCGTTTGAGCCAGTTGGCGCTGAAGGATTGCGGCACGAATGGTGCGGGTGACGGAGAGGGCGGCGTTGCTGATCTCGAAGCGCTCTAGGAAACAGCGGCGTGACAGGGTGGCCATGGCGGCGCGAGCGGGGGGATCCAGAGCCAACCAGCGACGCAGGAGGTTGGTGATGCCAGTGGCCGTGTCGTGCTCCACCAGGCCGGCGCCTGCGGCGGCGATGTCGGCGGCGATGTTCACCGGATGGGTGAGGAGTACGGGGATAGAGCAAGAAAGGGCTTCCGCCACGGCGATGCCGAAATTTTCCTGGTGGGAGGGAAGAACAAAGGCATCGGCGGATTGGAAGGCGCCCCACTTCTGATCGCCCTGGATCATGCCGGTCCAGAGGAGGGAGGAGCTGATGCCAAGGCGCTCGGCCAGGTGTTGGAGCTGGGTGGCGTAGGAGCCGTTGGCGGGTCCAGCCAGCACCAGCACCATGGTGAGCGGATCCCACAGACCCTCGGCCTGGAGGGCGGCGATGGCGTGCAGGAGCAGGTCGGGCCCTTTCTTGGGGGCGACGCGGCCAAGGAAGAGCAAACGCTGCCGGCCAGCGATGGCGGGGTATGCCCGGACAAAAGGGTTGGCGTAGTCGTGATTGGGATCGGGGATGCCTTTGGTGCCGAAGGCCACCACCACCTCATGGCACTTGTAGAGCCAGAAGGATTGGCGGGCGAGGAGCCGCTCCTGGTCGCAGGTGAAACACACGGCATCGGCCTGGCGCAGGGGCAGATACATGGCCCAGGGCCAAAAGAGCCATTTTTTGAGGTGCTTGAGGGGATAACGGCGACGAAACCAAGGATCCAACATCCCGTGGGGAAACACGAGAAAGGGCGTGGCTGTGCCGCGCACTGCCAGGTAAGCGGCGAGGAGATGGAAATCCCAGATGCCGTTCACTATCACGGCATCGTAATCGTGGTGATGGGCCCGGACCCAGCGCAACAGTGAAAGGGGAAAGAAGCGATCAATCCAGGAGCGATGCAAGGGCTCCACTTTCACCCCGGGGAAGGCGAGGTAGGGCGCGCCGGGGGGGTCAAGGGAGGCAATCTGCAAGGTATCGCCGAGGGCGTGGTGGGGGGCGGCTATCTGCCGGATAGCCTCAATCGGGCCACCACCCAGTGGATTCACGGATTGAATAACGTGGAGTATCTTCAATGGCATTGGGTAAAAATCTTCCAGTCCATCTATGGTGGGCTTGAGGCGTTGGGCAGGCGGGATTTGCCGGGCTCAATTGGAAAACATGGCAACGAAACTGGCCGCAATTAGGGAGGACGGGGAGCAGTGCCCAGAGGCAGCAGTGCTGCTCGCGTGTGTGGCGAAGGTTCTGGAGATGGAGAGAATCCAGGGTAGAGAAGGGATCCAGTAGTGCCCACCCAGGGCACAAGCGCCAGGATGGTTAGTAGTGGGCTGCCCAACTCCCAATGCGAGAAGCGAGCCACGGTATGTTTAGGCCATGGGGGGATTGCAGGCACCCGATCACCTAGCAGTTGGCAACGAGGGCTGTAGCTGTTCGAACTCCTGAACCTTGAGCACGATCATGGTTTCGTAGATGCTCTGGAGCAGGGCGTAGGTAAAACCGGGGCGTCCGTCGAGGAAGCCACGCTTAAGGATGTAGAGCAGTAGGAACTTGACCAGGGGCCGGGCTGGTAAACGGTAAAAGAGTTCCTTCTGATGAAAGCGGCGGCGGTTGAAGTCACGTTCGAGGAAGGCGGCGGGCAAGCTGAAGGGTTCCTGGCTGGCGCGGTTCTGGAGAATCTGCTGGGCTTCGAAGGTGCTGTAGGAGTTGTGGCGGGCAAACCAGTGACTGAGCCCTTTAGAGAAGGGGTAGTGATCGAGCGGGTGCTGCAGGTCACCCACGGCACCATCCACCACGGTGACTGGATTGACTAGGCGCTCATAGTGCACAAACTCTGGTCGGAAAAAGCGGATGTACCAGGGTGAGGTCTGCACATGGCGGAGATGGCGTCCATGGAAGAAGTCACGCCGACGAATGCGGTAGGCCACAAACCTGGGGTCGGGGTTACTGGCAATGGTCTGCAGTTCAGCAGCCGCTTCGGGAGTAAGGCGTTCGTCGGCGTCGATAACGAAAAGCCAGGGATTCTTATATTCAATTTTACGGATCCCCCATGTCCGATGGTGGGCTTCGTTGCCGCCAAAAGATTTTGATCCATCGAAACCGGGCCGCACAATAAATCGAGCTCCAGCCTCGAGAGCAATATCTTGAGTTGCATCGGTACTTAATGAGTCGTAAATAACAATATCGTCAAAATCAGCAAGCGATAACAAGCAACGAGAGAGGTCATTTTCTTCATTTTTTGTCAGTATCAGCACGGAAACAGATGTCACACTAAGCCCTTTCTAATGAATTGGACCTGGATTGCAAATACGCCTAGACGATCAAAGGATGATCGCGTCAACCGAAGTAGGCGATAGACGAGGATTGGCAAAAAGCAAGACTTTAGTAGCCACTTAATATTGCAAAATGGAACATGGGAGTGCCCCGATGCCTTGATTACTTCGAAGCCCATGCCTGACAAGAAGATGAAGTGAAAGACGAGTGAAGGAAATAAGATGATTTGGAGTAGTTATGCAGGGATACTTTAAAACTAGAAATTCAAAAATTCACTTGAATTGTGGCATGGCAATAACGAGACATCCACCAGCGCGCAGTATTTAAAAGGCATTGGAGATCCGTTCAGCTGGATCAAGTACGTGCCAAAGAATCTGTGGCACCAAAAGGAATCATAGATTTTACCTGAATGCTCGCAATATGATTCAGGCAAGTCTTGATATATAGTACTTGAGTTTGGCAGTGTCAAAGGAAGAAAACTCACATATTCTGGCGATCAATCAATGACATCAACAGATCAGTCCTTGGAAGATGCAATGTAACTTTAATTGCGTTAAACGTGGGCTGAATAACACGAACTGAGACATTTGACACAAAAATTAGCCTAATTGAATCATGATATAATGCCTATAATTTGCTGATCTAGAAATAAGTTTTGTACGTATCTAAGGTAAAATTGTTGGGTTAAAATTACTTAGAGTGTCGATCATAAACTAAGCCATAAGACCTTGGGAATGAGAGTGATCGGTTGACTAAGTTAAACAGATTTCTCCGCATGCATGTGGCTAAAGTCAGTAAAATGCGATGCGAAACCCTGCCTTAATAGCATTTTCTGAATGTCTTCCCCAGCCTTAGGCAGTCCACGGGCCTCAAGCAACGCGAAGTGAATTTCAATAAATAAATGCTTCAATGATCTCGAATCGAGCACTGCTTGAGCGCCTTGCAGTGCGTGCCATTCATATCCCTCAACATCAATCTTAATGAAAGCAGGAACGCCAAATTCAGCTGCAACTTGATCAATAGTCGTAACAGGAACTGCAAGACCTTCACTAGCCTCGGATTCCACAATGGAGATGCGATTGGTGGGAGAAGTGGAATCTTCTACCACATTCATCACAACCTCCCCAGGTTTATCAGCTACGGCACACTGATGCACCTGGATCCAGGGGTACTGCGCTTGGAGCTCGCGCACCTTGGCCGCAGAAGCTGACACGGGCTCAAAGGCATGCACTTCTCCAGTAGGCCCCACAGCTTCGGCGAATTTCTGGGTGTAGTAGCCCACATTGGCGCCGATATCGAACACACGCATGCCGGGTTTAAGGCTTGCCATCATCGCCGCATCAAAGCGCGACTCGTAACCCTGGGAGATGTACCGATACAGAGGGTTGGTTTGAATAAACCGCAGTATGCCTGCAGTGCGCAAAGCACTGCGAAAACGAATGAGAGCGGGATTCGAGTACATAACAATCAGGCGAATGGGGTGCGGATCCTCTCAGCCCACCGCAGCGTCGACTGCATGAGGGTGAGCGTGGGGTTGGAACTGCCGCCGGTGGGGAATACCGAGCAGCTTGCCACAACCAGGTTGTCGAGACCATGCAGGCGCAGCTGGAAATCCACCACCCCCTGGCCAGGGTTAGCCACCATGCGGGTGCCGCCCATGAGGTGATAAGCGTCAATACAGAAACACTGGCGTGCAAAAATAAGGGGGTGGAAGGATCCTCCTGGCAGCGGCATCCTCTGCCAGGAAAGTTTACGCCTCTCCATCCCGACCATATTCACCGCCAGCCTCCATCAAAACCACCTGGCGGCCATGCCCCGCAACCTATGGTCCAGTATCAGCCCGGCGATGCCAGCGCCCACAATCAGTAGATCACTCTGAAACTCCAGATCGGCGGCCAGGCTGTGCAGATTGATCAGGGGCATTTGGACAAGCTTGGATCAGAATGAGAGCGCCAGAAGCGCTCGAAGGCTATTGCCTCAGACGCATCCCAGGGCGGCGAATGGAGAAGCGAGAGGATCCGCCTTAGGCGATCTGGATCAGTGGTGGCAAACAGGAGAAGGTCATTGGGAAAACCTGCCAGGCCTGCGCCGAGCAGGGCAGCCACCAGGGAGTTTGGCTCGCCAAGAAAAAGATTGAGGCGATCACTCCAAAAGCGCTGCAGCTGGGGCACAGCCGTGAAAGCCTGTTGGATAGGCTGGAGCGAGAGGCGGATGCGCCCAAAGCGTCCCCTTAGGGCAGGGTACTCTTCCGTAGCGGAGAAGGCTGGGGGCTCCGGAGTTAAGAGATTGTCTTCCAACTGCAGCAGGTGGGGGGCCAGCCCAGGCCTTTGCCGCCACAGAGCGAGCGAGGGTCCGGGAAGACCGGAAATCCCGTAGCCACCGATCAGACCCTGGCTTTGCGAATCCTGAAGGAAGACCTCCAGCGTTTGATCCACCGCATCGAAAGGGGTGGGTTCGTGCAGCAACAGAAGATCCACGGACTCCAGTCCGAGCTGACTCAGGCTGGTCTGCAGGCTGAGCAAACAGTGACCAGCGGTGAAATCCCTGCGCACTATGCAGCCACCGTAGAAACGGCGAACCAGAGGTCGTATACCTGGTGCCAGCTGCAGGATCCGCCGCAGACCGCCTTGGCGCTGGACAGAGGCGGATGGGGGATGGGCCTCACCGAGACCGCACTTGGTGGCCACCGTAAAATGGCCAGAATGGCGGCGCAAAAGGGCACCAATCTCGCCTTCCACCTGGCCAAGACCGTAGAGGCGGGACACATCGAAATGGCGGATGCCAAGATCGACGACGAGATCTAGGAGCCGCTGGCGATCCCTGACCTCGGGCAACCTCATTAAACTGGAGCAACCAAAGCCTAGAGCTGTAGTGCAGCGGCCAGTTGAAAGAGTGATGGATGGCAGCATTCAGTCGCGGGCGTAGGCCGGCGGAATGCGCGGCTTAAGCGGCCGGCATGGGTTCCCGGCACACACCATCCAGGCGGGCTGGTCGCGGGTTACGACCGAGCGAGCACCGATCACAGCACCGTTGCCGATGATAACGCCGGGGGACAAAAAGGCCTCAGCACATATCCAAGCATCGGCTCCTATCTTAATCGGCCGCGCGAAGAGCTGGAAGGTTTCCGATTCGTAATCATGGCTGCCCGTGCAGAGATACGTCCCCTGCGACACTACTGCCCGTTCACCTAGGAATACCGGAGCCATTGAGTAGCAGATAACACGACGGCCAAGGGTGGAGTAATTTGCCATTTCAAGATTTCGAGGTGCCCAGATCTCGACATCGTTATAGACGTAACAAGGAGATCCGATCCTTGCCCCGAAGCACCGCAGTAACCAGCAACGCCAAGCGTGCAGTTGTGGTGGGGTGGGGCGAAACAACAACAACCATACTATCTGCCAGGCTAAGCGGGCAAGGCGGTCTCGGCGGCTGAAGCTAGGCCCCTCAAATGGACTAACTTTTGAAAGAATCACGATTACGGAAAAAAGAATTAGATTCGATTAATTTCAATATCGACTGTACATTAAGGCGGGTCCACAGCTAAAAAATTAAAACGTTTTCCGAAAAAGCAAATTGCTTAAATTGGTCACTAGTTCACCTCTAAATTTAAATTAATTTAACTCACTTGCTCAAAGCATCAATGTGCTCGTGTAGCACCCACCGATGCCCCCACCAGCCAAGCCCGCAAAGCGGCCACTTCGACAAAAATGTTGACGGGCTCGAGGATCGGCATCGGGTAACAATAGGCCCAGACTGCGGCTGTCATGATTCCGTAGTTTTCGTGATGGGAAGGCAGAAAAACATATGATCAAAAGAGATGAACTCTACCTGACACCTCCGCTGAGCTTTCGAGGTCGGCCTAATGCGGTATACTCACAAAATTAACGACCAACCTCTAAAGGTTAAGACTCTGCATGTTCTACCAATAAATCGTTTGGTCTAATAAAGGCTGATAAAGCTTCATTTTAGAGATTAAAGCGTATCAATGATGGATTGCAGCTGAGCAGAAAGCTTGTTGCCGAGAAGTTTAGTGGAAAAAGCATGAGCATTTTTCCTTAACTGAACCAAAGCGACGGGATTAGTGTACAAAAATAATATTTTTTCAGTAAAGCTTTGAAGTGAGCCACGATCAAACAAGCATCCTGTTATACCGTCAATAACATAGGCTGGTTCGGGTCCAGAATGCTTTCGCATATCACTATGAACAATTGGGCACAAACCCAGCGCCATGTAGTGAAGGACGCTGAGGCCAGCATCACCAGGATAAATGCCAATCTGGCATTCTTCTGCAATTGGAACAATTGAATCAGCAAATAGTGGGCCATGACAATGAATTCCATCTTCTTCAAAAGCATTCACACCAATAAGGTCAAGATGTATGTTGTAACCCTTTGCTCTGAGATCTCTTACAAGCTGAACGGCAAGATCCAGTCCTGATCCGGGTCGGTCTCGACCAATAAACAAAAGCTTTAAAGGGGAGTTGTCACCAGGAAAAGAAGTATAGATTGGTGAAAAGCCATCTAGTCCAAGAGATGAACAAGACTCGAAGCGATTTAAGAAAACAAGAACTTTCTGCCTGAAAATAGGCCAATCAAAGGGGCCTTCAAGACCTATAGATGAATATGACAAATAACGAGTAGCGATAGAAAGCCAGAATAATGAAATCAGATAATCAACAAAGTTTGGACGAGGTTTTTTATATAGAGATTGCCCATGAACTAAAATCGGAATTCGCAAAAACCAAAACAAAACTGCTGAAAGTACGATTCCCAGATGCGAAGTATAGGCTGGTACAAATGCGACTCGAGCCCCGGAAGTCCTAGTGTATGACTTTATAGCTTCAGCAAACCAGACAAGTGGATTACGTGTAGGGATATTAACACATTCAAAAACCAGAATTCGAGTCTTGAGTGATGTAATCACATACATTGGCAATAAACAACTAAGACCATTCAGAAAATGTGCACGGTACTCATAAAGAACAGGTTGTAAAAGTATCAGTGTGGGCAGACCGGAGCTATGTAGTTTAGGCATCATTACTACTTAAGAAGCGAAGAATCCTTCGTAACGTATTGTCTATTTTCAAGACAGAAGCATCAAAGCGACTACATTTAAATCCATAGTCTATAAGTATAGATTTAATCCGTGCGTGATCAACTTTCCTGTAATTTGCTCTTGTGTTAACAGAACCTTCTTGCAAGAATAAACTCTCTCCAGAAATAGAAGTATCATGTAAACGAAAACTAGAAAGACATTTGGGTATGGGCTGAAAGTCAAAGCCAGCACACAATGCATCAACGAAAAACTCTAAATCCCAACACGTTCTATTGTCCTCATTGAATTTAATTCCATAATCATGAATACGTCTAGTCCATATTGCTCCTTGTTGAGGAATAATACAAGCTGATCCAAGCAGCTTCTTAGGGGAAACATGTACCGCAAAAGCTCGTGGAAAGCTATATGGAGTCAAAGGATAATCATTTCTGTCAATAAAACGTATATCAGAATAAACTAAGTCAACTTGGCGAGACACTATTTCAGAAACAAGAACCTCGGCAAAAGTTAAATGATAAATGTCATCTGAGTTAAGGAAAGCCAAATAATCACCAGTAGCTTTTCTAAACCCTTTGTTCAGGGCATCAGCCGGTCCGCGATCAGGTTCACTAATAATCAAGCTTATTTTATCTCTGTACCTTTCAAGGATGGCAAGAGTTGAATCTGTACTACCTCCATCAACAACAATATACTCGATTGAACTGTATGTCTGGCCAAGAACAGAGAGAATTGTTCTTTCAATAAACTCACCCTGATTAAAGGATGTAGTAACTATAGAGAGTCTAGGTTTATACTTCATATCGTTACCACTTTAACTGTGCGAAAGCCATCTTCGGAAGTATGATAGGCTAACACGTTTCCCTCCCCATTGACGAATGGATGCAAATCACAATGCAAGCCAGATCGAGTAAAGGATTGATCTGCAACGGGAAATACAGCATGGTTTGGCAACCGAATATGGCGGGAAACCCACGAATGGGTTGGAATTAAAGCTGGGTGATACTCCAAATGCAGCTCTTTAAGTATGACATTTCCCGAACTTAAATCAATTACAAATAAACATCTGTTATTATTCTTGTTAGGATAGGTATCTGATACGAGAATAGGGCCTGAAGACGACTGAATAACTGAAGGATGGCCGTCAACATTGGGAAGCTCAAAGCTTACGGGCTTAGCTTGGCCATCTTTTACCATCATAAAACATGGTAGTCGTTGTGATTTGATAAAGGGAAAGTCATTGATTTGATCCCAACTTAGCGATGTTTGATGCTTACGAGAGACTAAGGATCTTAAAACATTTACAGCAGCTTTAGACAGCTTGCTTATTGGTAAAACTTGAGACAAGGTGTGCAATTTTAACCGAAAGCTCTGTTTGGATAAAACTTGGTAACAGTAAATTATGATTTCGTTTTCAGTTGACCACGTAAAGTGAGATAATTGCCCGACAAGCTCTATCTTTAGAAATTTACATGAAATTCCCCTTTCTAAATCCAAAGACATTAGTACTGTCAGAATGCCACCATCTTTAAGCCAACTCCTGAATAGAAAAGCTAAGCGGTTTTCACTGGGAGAGAGTAGTAGATGTGAAAAGTAAGAATTATCTCGAATCGAACGATAGTTTATTCCTAAATGCTGAGCAACCAGTTGTGCAGCATCATTTACAGAAAGAAGCTGCAGGGACTTATCGTCTTGATGAGAGTAAAGAGATATAGAATTTGGATACGTATATCCAGACAATCCAAATTTATGGCTGCCAAATACATAGCCATAACCTCCTAATCTATGTGTGACCTCAAGATCTAGGCAAAAACTATGAGATCCGTCTTTTGTGGTACACCAGTGATGAAAACCATTAATGGACTTGACATGGTTAAACTGATGATCGTAAATATCAAGACAAGGAACATTATCTACAATATTGTTGATGAAATAATTTGACAGTCCATTTACAAGGACTGATTGAGGTCTCGACCCAATTGGGTAGTTTACAGCCATAGTATGGCCAATTACGATTCCTTCCTGAATTTTGGAATCAAAAGCAACAACATCTGCAAGCTCACCCAACCTTGGAGGCTTATCCCAATTGACCGAGCCTGTACAAAATAAAATGTTACTATTGGGTTGAAAAGGATTTAGATCATTAAAGCCAACCCAAAGGCCATAGTCAGAGGATGGACGAACAATTGTTTTTAATGGAGTGATCATCTAAAGTAACTGTTTAGCTTGTTAG
>JBIIRU010000374.1:0-2576 GCA_044341355.1 Cyanobium sp.
AGGCTCCTTGAAGGCGCTTCGGGAGACGCGGACGTGCGGGTCGTGCTGCCCTCAGGCTTCAGTCCGATTTCCGTGGGTCGCTATGGCACCGAACGGATGAAAAAATCCGTGCGCGACCTGGCCTGGTTCCTGCGCTACGTCGGTTACGCAGTCGTTGCTGGCGATCCGAGCATCCTGGCCGTCAATACGCGCGGTCTCAAAGATGTACTCGAGAAAGCCTGCTCCCTGAGCGCCACCAACGTGGCCCTGCAGGAGATGCGGGCCGCTGCTGCCTCCCTGTTCCAAGCAGAGCCCGCCGCCCGCCAGTTGGTGATCGATTGCTTCAACGTTCTACTCAAGGAGCTTGAAGTTCCCACCCCCTCGGCCCGACAAAGGCTCGGCAGCCCCGTCAATCAAGGCTTGCAACTGCCGGCGATCTATGCCCTCTCCGCCCAAGGGGCCCAGCGCTGTGTGATGAAGCCTGGCCTGACAGGGGCCCAGAAAGCCGAGGTGGTTCGAGCGGCCTATCGGCAAGTCTTTGAAAGAGACCTGGTCAAGGGTTATTCCCAGGTGGTCTGCCCTGTTGAGGCCACCCAGCTCCGCCAGGGCCAGATCTCCATGCGGGAATTTGTGCGTGCCTTAGGTCGTAGCAAGGAATATCGACAACAATTCTACGGTCGTTTTTCCAACAGTCGAGTCGTGGAACTGGCCTTCCGCCATTTCCTTGGACGCGGCGTGAGTTCCATCGAAGAATTCCGCAAATATTTCGCAATCGTCAGCGCCAAAGGCCTCAATGGCTTGGTTGATGCGCTTGTTAACAGCATGGAATATGCACGGACTTTTGGTGAAGAAACTGTTCCTTTCCTGCGGGATTTGGGAGAAGACGCCCAAGAAAGTGCCGGATGGGGATCCAATCGCAAATTATTCCGTTTCAGTGCCCCCTTTGAAGGAGCACCCCAATACATCACTCTTTACGCCTCCTACCGGCAACCCTTCCCCGATCAACATCCCTATGGCGGCGGGAACGATCCCTTGGCACTGAATTACGGCGCCATTTTCCCTTCCGGAACAGCCTCCGTTGCCACCCGTGCGGCCTCTTTCGGCTACGACACGCGACGCATCCTGATCGGTAACGGTCTAAGCCAGCCCGGCCAGATGAACAGTGTTCAGTTCCGCAAGGCCAGCCCCCGCCGGGTGGGCCCCAAGGTGGTAAGGCTCCAGCAGATCTCCACCGGCGGCAACTCGGTGCCGCGCCGAGGTGGCCAGCCCAGCATCCGGGGGACAGAAGCTTCCACCCAGGCCGTGATCCGGGCGGTTTATGCCCAAATCCTCGGTAATGCCGGCTATGCGGGCGAGCGCAACACCGTTGAGGAAATCAAACTAGAAAACGGCGATATCAACCTGCGTGAATTCATACGCCAGGTGGCCCGTTCCAACGCCTTCCGACGCCGGTATTGGAGTGGTCTCTATATCTGCAAAGCGATTGAGATCATGCACAGGCGCCTGCTAGGGCGGCCCACCTTTGGGCGCTGGGAGATCAACGCCTATTTCGACACCGCCGCTCGCCAAGGCTTCTACGGCGTAGTTGACGCCATGATCAACAGCCCTGAATATAACGAATGCTTCGGTGAGGACACCGTTCCCTACGAGCGATTCCTCACCGCAGCCGATCGCAATGCCCGCAAGGTTCCTGCCCTGCGCCGTGCCTTCGATCCCTCCAAATTTGTTGATCTCACCCCCGCCAGCCGGCCTGATGTGCCCCAGCCAACCGCGCTGCGCACGGTTGCCGACACGGTTACCCGCAACCTTCCCCAGCGTCGTCCGCCTGTGGTCGGCTCCTGGAGCGCCCAGATTGTTGGTGGCGAATCCATGGCGCCCCCCCGGCCAGCAGCGTCGGGTCCCGAGAGCCTGAAACAATCTCCAGTCCCAACGCGATCCTGGCGTCCCTCCCCCAGCACCGGCGCCGCCGTGGCCTGGAGCAGTGGGGTCGCTGCCTCAACCACGGCCGCACCAGCGCGAAGCTAGGCTGCGGCTGGCGCCCTCATCATTGGTAGCTGGACTGCGAACGTGGGCCAGGGAATAGCCAGCGGCATCGCCCAAGCACCAGGGGCGGCCATGGACAAGGCGTTCCGACCCGAGTCGCCCCAAGGATTCCGCCGACGCCAGAGCCTCAGCCGACCTGTCCGCCTCCTAGCGGCCCCCGAACGGGATCAGGTAGCTGAGGTCATCAGTGCCACCTATCGCCAACTGCTCAATCGCGATGTCTATGTGGCGGAACGGTTGAGTGATGCTGAATCCCAATTAAATGATGGCCAAATTGACGTGGCCGGTTTCGTAGCCCTTGTGGCCAGCAACGATCTGTTCCTAAATCGCCTCAACCAGCTTGCTCCCCTGCGAGCCGCATCAGGTGCCTATTTGGCCCTCTTGGGTCGAGCTCCCCAGCCGGCCGAAGCCAGTCGCTTTTTGGCAACCCGCGTGCGCACCGGCCTGCCTACAGCGATCGCCGAAATCTTAGACAGCCCTGACTACGCCTCTGCTTTTGCCCGAGATACTGTTCCTTACTGGCGCGGCCTCGAGACAAGCAATGGCATCCCCTT
>JBIIRU010000093.1:0-8933 GCA_044341355.1 Cyanobium sp.
GCCATCTTGCTTTGCTTTCCCCTTGGCGTCCTGCTGGCCTTGGGAAGGCGCAGTGATCTGCCCTTGCTGCGTTGGAGCTCGGTGATTTACATCGAATTCATTCGTGGCGCTCCCCTGATTACGCTGCTATTTCTGGGCCAGAACATCCTGGGATTTCTGTTGCCCGGAGGACTGGCCCCGGACCGCATCTGGCGGGCGGCCTGGGTGCTCACTTTTTTCGCCGCCGCCTATCTGGCCGAAGCGGTGCGATCTGGTCTGGCAGCGGTTCCCAAAGGTCAGGTGGAAGCGGCCCGCTCCCTGGGACTCTCCTATCCTCAGACCCTGATACGGGTGATACTGCCCCAAGCCTTGCGGGTGGCCTTGCCCGCCATGGTGGGCCAATTCATCTCCCTGCTGCAGGACACCACCCTGCTTTCCTTGATCGGGCTGCTTGAGCTGCTTGGCGTTGCCAGGACGGTGATGGCCAACCCGGAATTTCTGGGACACAACGCCGAGGTCTACCTCACCCTTGCCCTGTTGTTCTGGTCCTGCTGCGCCGCCCTCGGTCTCGGCAGTCGTGCCCTCGAAAAACGCCTTGATCCCCAGACTCTCTCTAGATCCGCAAGCCGGCCATGACTTCGAGCACCAGCAACTTGATGATTGAGGCCCGCGGGGTCGAAAAGTGGTATCCGAATGGTTATCACGCCCTCCGCGGTGTGGACCTCACGGTTCATCGCGGCGAAGTGGTGGTGGTGATGGGTCCCTCCGGGTCAGGCAAGAGCACCTTCATCCGCACCTTCAATGCCCTGGAGGATTTTCAAAAGGGCACGATCCGCATCGACGGCAACAGCCTGGGCAACGACCTGCGCCAAATCGACGCCATCCGCCGAGAGGTGGGCATGGTGTTTCAGCAGTTCAATCTGTTTCCCCACCTCACGGTGCTGGACAACCTCGTGTTGGCCCCAACGCTGGTGCGAGGCCGGCCCCGTGCCGAGGTCCAGGCCCAGGCCCTCAACCTGCTGGATCGGGTCGGCATCAAGGAGCAGGCCCAGAAATTCCCCGGTCAGCTTTCGGGGGGCCAGCAACAGCGCGTAGCCATCGCCAGGGCCCTATGCATGGAGCCCAGGATCCTGTTGTTTGATGAACCCACCAGCTCCCTGGATCCAGAGATGGTTAGGGAGGTGCTGGATGTGATGCGACAACTGGCTCAAGAGGACATCACCATGGTGGTAGTGACCCATGAAGTCAAATTTGCCGAACAGGTTGCCGATCGGGTGGTATTGATGGCCGAAGGAAGTGTGGTAGAAGAAGCACCCCCAGCCCAGTTTTTCAAGGACCCTAAACATGAACGAACTCGACGTTTTCTCGATCAAATTCTCTGAAATAGCTTCCTGAAATAAGTAGGGCCAAAATTTATTTTAACCCAACATCAATTCCAAACCGTGTAGACCCTCGTACAAAAGATAAGCGCCGAAAACAAGGGCAATGATTCCCACCAACCATTCGGCCTTGTGCTGCAGCCATTCTTCTAATTTAGCAATCGAATCGCGAATCGAGCCACCGCTGGCAATCCAAGCCAATGGGGGCAACAGCAATAATGAACTAGCTGTCAACGCATAGACAGCAGTTATTTCGATATCGGCTTTTAACCCTGGATGATTGATCATCATCAAGCCGGCTTGTTTTAAATAGAATACTAGGTTTTCAGGAGTCAACAGGGCTGCCCCAGCGCCGATTAATACCAGCAAGGCGGTATTGACATCAGGCAGGCGATTCATCAAGCGAATCGCCATCCCCTCTTCACCAAGACTGGCCTGGGGAGTGAGCTGATACAAACCCAGGGCTAGCAGACCTCCGGCCCCCAAAAGATCGATGAGCACCTGCTCGCGAGCGCCATGTTCCAAGCTGATCGCCAACGAACTTCCCACCAGCATCAACAACAGCACCGCCATCACATTGGCCAGGGTCCAGCCCAGCACATAGGCAAAGGCCCTTTTCAAGGGTGAGCGCCCCAACAACAGTAGGGTTACCACCCCGATATGCAGGGGGCTGAAGGCGATGCCAATACCGAAAAGAGAGGATTTGGTAAATAGGGAAGCGAGCATCGCAAGGGGCCTTCACCCCGATCAGTCAGGGAACCCTAGCCAGCGTCCCGGGGGCGCCGGGGGCGGATCCCCCCACCGCAGTTGCTCAGGATCCCTGCGGCCCAGCTTGAGCAAGGCCTAAAAACAAAGCCGCCGCAGTTTGCATAACTTTCAATCCTCCTCCATCAGTCCTCCGCCAAGAGCAGGCGACGCCCCTCCTCCAGTTGACGGAGTGCTTCTTCGCCCAAATGGGGTATACGCAAATCCAGACGGGCCATGGCATCTATGATTGAAGCGGCCACTACAATGCGGGTAAACCACTTGTTGTCAGCTGGCACCACATGCCATGGGGCTGACGGTCTGGCCGTGCGTTGAATCATCTCCTCATAGGCTGTCATGTAGGCATCCCAGTGGGCCCGCTCATGAATATCGCCGAGAGAGAATTTCCAGTTCTTATCAGGATTATCAAGCCGTTCTAGAAAGCGACGCTTTTGTTCTTTGCGGGAGAGATGCAGAAAAAACTTGAGTACAACGAATCCATTATTGCTAAGATATTCTTCAAAATGGCGAATATCGCGGCAGCGCTGTTTCCAAATGTCGTTGCCCAGCAAGGAAGGAGGCAATTGCTGTTTTTGCAACAGTTCTGGATGGACGCGCACTATCAGGGTCTCTTCGTAATAACTACGATTAAAGATGCCGATCCGACCCCTTTCCGGCAGGGCCTGTTGGCAACGCCAGAGGTAGTCATGGTCCAGTTCGGTGGAAGTTGGGGCCTTGAAGCTGGTTACCTGGCAGCCCTGGGGATTCACCCCCGACATCACATGTTTGATGGTTCCGTCCTTGCCGGCGGCGTCCATCGCCTGGAAAATCAACAACACCCCCCAACGGTCCTGGGCGTAGAGGCGTTCCTGAAATTCGGCAAGCAGGCTGGTGCCTTCAGTCAGCCGCTGCATCGCCATCGCTTTGTCTTCCCGTTGCAGGTGCAGGGTGTCGTCGGGATCGACGCAGGCCAAGCGAAAGCCCTCGCCATCTTCCACCTGATAGGCCTTGGCGAGTTTGTGGCACTGACTCAGCAACTCGTCGCAATCCATGGCATCGATCATGGCTTGGAAATCAGTTTGAACTCGGTGGGGGACTGGCCCACTCCGTGCCGCTGAGGAGGGGAAACAGGCCATCTTCGCGCTGCACCGCGTCCAGCCACAAGGGCGGCAAATCCGTGCCTTTGTCGATGGCCTGCATGAGACGCCAGAAACGATCAAGGTGGCGGTGGATCCGCTCTCGGGCCAGTTCGGTGGTGGTGCCGGCCCGCAGGATGAAACTCCAATCAGAACTCTGGGCCAGCAGCAGTTCGCGGCCGGCCTGGATCAGCCATAGCCGATGTTCACTGCTGCCCACACCCCGGTTGACCCGCCGGACCATGGCCCGGGAGGCCCGCTGCCATTCCCCCACAACCCAGCCGTTGGCATCATTGAGCCAGTAGTTGTGATAGCCCCCCCGTCCCCAGCTGGAGGGAGAGGGGCTGCAGAGCTGGAGGGTCAACTCCGCTTCCAGGGTCTCCCGCAAGGTGGTGAAACGAAGCTCGGCGGCGGGAGCTTGGCGGAACAATTCGGCCAAAAACGCCGGCCCTTCAAACCACCAGTGGCCAAACAACTCAGCGTCAAAGGGAGCGACCAGCAGCGGCGGGCGCTCGATGGAAGCCGCCAGATCATGCAATTGACTGGCCCGACCGGAAAGGTAATCGGCGGCATGTTGCCGCACCCTCTGGGCGGCGGCGGCCGGTTCGTAGGGGGCCTTGTGCTCCAGCTCACAGGTCTGGGAGGTCACCCGATGCAATTTCAGGCCCAGGGGGCGACTGCTGCGGATACCGTGTTCGGCCAACTGGGACTCGGACAGATCCCAGCCCAGGTCGCGGTGAAATTCCCGGTAGGCCCCATCGCCCGGATAGCCCTCGCTGGCACTCCACACCGGCAGGGTCGAATTGCTGTCGCGGCCGAAAAAAGCCACTCCCGCTGGGCTGCAGATCGGTGCATAGACGCCATAGCGGGGACGGGGTACGGCGTGAAGAATGCCGTGGGCGTCCAGCACGCTGTAGCGCAGGCCGTTTTGGACGAGCACCTGGTCCAAACCCTCGTAGTAGGCGCATTCCGGCAACCAAATGCCCAGGGGAGGTTGGCCGATCAGACGTTCGTGTTCCCGCACGGCGGTGGTCAGCTGGGCCCCGACGGCCTCCGGGCATTCCCTCAGCAGGGGCAGGTAGCCATGGGTGGCGGCGCAGGTGATCAGATCCAGCACCCCCAGGCCCTGCAGGCGCCGAAAGCGTGGCAGCAGCTTTCCTTGGCAATGCTGCCAATCGGCAACCAAGGCGGCCAGGCTGTGGCCGAGGTGCTGGGCCGCTGTCCTGCCTTCGGGGGGGGTCAGCTCCAGTAACTCGATGCGCAGCTGCAACCAGGGCAGAAAACCGCGGTTCAGATCCTCGTCTGCCAGCAGGGAGAGCAGGGTTGGCGAAAGGCCGAGGGTGAGCCTGGGTCGCTGCTGCGGATCGGCGGCGGCCGCCTCCAGCACCTGCAGCAGGGGCAAGTAACACTCCTGTAAGGCCTGGTAGTACCAGTCCTCCTCCAAGGAACCCGGCTCCCCTGAGCGGACGTAGGGAAGGTGGGCATGGAGCACCAAGGCCAGTTCGCCTACGGCCATGGTGACCTCAACACAATTCCACATTACCGGTCAGCTTTCTAGGCTTGGCCCGTAAAGGTATTTACGGCGGTGCGGTGCAACAACACTTAGGCGAACCAATGCTGCGGCGGGTCCTAGCGGTTGACGGCCACAGCATGTTTTATGCCCAGCAGAAACTCGGCTGGTTTTTCGATCCCCGCCGCTTGATAGAGCTAGCCCGTCAAGAGGGAGAAGTGGAGCTGGGCAGCGCTTTTTGGTATGCCGGTCTCAAGGATGCCAATGACCAACGTCCCTTCCGTGATGCCCTCACCAGCCTGGGATACACCGTGCGCACCCGGCCCTTACGGGAGCTGGCTGGCGAAGGGGAGAGCCGCCAATACACCCGGGCCAATTTGGATGTGGAGGTGGCGATTGACCTGCTGACCATCGCCCATCGCTGCGAAGAGGTGTGGCTACTCAGTGGCAGCAGGGACCTGGACAGGCTGGTGGAGGTGCTGCGGGCCAAGGGTTTGACCATCATTGTGTTCAGCACCGAGGGCATGGTGGCCCGGGAATTGCGCAATGCCGCCGATCGCTTTGTTGATCTGGCCTCCCTCCTGCCCCAATTAGCCAAAGTTGACTTGCCAAGCACGGGGACCGTGCGTCGTCCCTCACCCTCCGCTGCCTAGGCCTGACTGATCCCTACAATGGGGTCAACTCATAGTCAGTCCGCTTAGCGGCCCAATTGTTGTCATGGCGAGTGATCCCGGCCGGGTTCTTATTTTTGACACCACCTTGAGGGATGGCGAGCAATCGCCGGGTGCCAGCTTGAACCTGGAAGAAAAGCTGGCGATCGCCCAACAGCTCGCCCGCCTCGGTGTCGACATCATTGAGGCCGGCTTCCCCTTTGCCAGCGGCGGCGATTTCAATGCCGTGCAACGGATCGCCGCCGCCGTCGGCACGGCGGACGGTCCGGTGATCTGCGGTCTGGCCCGGGCCGCCAAGGGAGACATCAAAGCCTGCGCCGAGGCCGTGGCGCCTGCGGTGCGGCGCCGCATCCATACCTTCATTGCCACCAGCGACATCCACCTCAAGCACAAGCTGCGCAAAAGCCGCGCGGAGGTGCTGGAAATCACCGCCGAAATGGTGGCCTACGCCCGTTCACTGGTGGAGGATGTCGAATTCTCCTGCGAGGACGCCGGCCGCAGCGATCCTGAATACATGCACCAGGTGATCGAGGCCGCCATCGCCGCCGGAGCCACCACCATCAACATTCCGGATACGGTTGGCTATGCCACACCTGCTGAATTCGGCGAATTGATTGCCGGCATCAACCGCTCGGTGCCCAACATCGATCAGGCGGTGATTTCGGTGCATGGCCATAACGATTTGGGCCTGGCTGTCGCCAATTTCCTTGAGGCGGTCAAACATGGCGCCCGCCAATTGGAATGCACCATCAACGGCATCGGCGAACGGGCCGGCAATGCCTCGCTGGAAGAACTGGTGATGGCCTTGTATGTGCGCCGCAGTTATTTCAACCCCTTCCTCGGCCGCGATAGCGAGGACAGCCGGCCATTAACGGCGGTGCGCACCGAAGAGATCACCAAGACCTCAAGGCTGGTGTCAAACCTCACCGGGATGGCGGTGCAACCCAACAAGGCGATTGTGGGGGCCAATGCTTTCGCCCATGAATCTGGAATCCATCAAGATGGTGTGCTCAAAAATCGTCTCACCTACGAGATTATTGATGCCCGCACCATCGGCCTCAGCGACAACCGCCTGTCGTTGGGCAAGTTGTCCGGTCGCAGTGCCTTCAGGGCCCGACTCGAAGAATTGGGCTACAACCTCGATGGCGAAGACCTCAATGATGCCTTTGCCCGTTTCAAGGAACTGGCCGATCGCAAACGGGAGATTTCCGACCGCGACCTGGAAGCGATCGTCAGCGAACAGGTGCAACAGCAGGCTGAAGCCCGTTTCAGCCTCAAACGGGTGCAGGTGAGCTGCGGCACCGGTCTGCTGCCGACCGCCACCGTCACCCTGGAAACGGAGGATGGCAGCGAACACAGTGAGGCCTGCATCGGCACCGGTCCGGTGGATGCGGTGTGCCAGGCGCTCAATCACCTGGCCCAGGTGCCCAACGAACTGGTGGAATTTTCGGTCAAAAGCGTCACCGAAGGCATCGATGCCATGGGTGATGTAACCATCCGGCTGCGGGCCGGTGGGGTGCTCTATTCGGGCCATGCCGCCGACACCGACATTGTTGTTGCAGCGGCCCAGGCCTTTATCAATGCCCTCAATCGCCTGGTGGCCGGAGAACAGCGGGCGGCGCTGCATCCCCAACACGCGCCGCTGCCGCTGGCGGAATTGCCCCGGCTGTAATTAGCAGTCCCCTAGACGGTGTTTCAAAGGCTGCGACGCTTGCTGATCGGTGGGGGCCCTTTATGGGGGCGATGCCCCTTCTCAAAAAGCAACCCTGCCCTTGACCGCCGTGACCCTGCAGCCCGCCGCGCACCTGGCCGCACTGCTGGTGGCGAGCCAGCTGCTGGCCCCTGCCGTCTGGGCCGGCCAGCTCTCCGGTACGGCCCGCCTACAACAACCGGTCGGCCTGCCAGCTGATGCGGTGTTGGAAGTTGTGTTGATCGACGCGGCTATCGCCGATGCGCCGGCCCGGGTGCTGGGCCGCACCAGGATCCAGCCCGCAGGCCAAGGCCCATTGGGCCAGAGCCCCCTGGACCAAAGCCCCCTGGGTCGGTTGCCCGCCAGCTGGAGCGGTGAGCTGCCCAACGCCGGCGGTAGCAGCCTATGGCAGGTGGACCTGGCCGCAGATGGCAGCTACCAACTACGCCAAACCTGGCTGAATCGGCCCGCTCCGAATACGTTCGACGACATCGGCCGCTGGCGCCTGGAGCCGTCCAGCCAACGGCTGGTGTTACGTGGCGGCCGGGAGGCGCCGCTGTTTCTGCAGCCGCTGGAGGGGGGCGCGGTGCTGCGCAAACTCGATCTAGAAGGCCAACCGATCCGATCGGGACATAACGACCGGCTGACGCGGCTAGCCGTGCCGGAGCCGATATCACCACGGCTGTTCCTGGCGGGCCTATTTCGCCTCCTGCCCCAAGGGCCAACCATGCAGCTGTGTATTACCGACCAGCGGCTACCGGTGGCGCTGGAGGGCGACTACAAGCGACTGCTGCAGGCCTACCGGAGCGCTGTACCCACAGGCGGGTCAGGTCAGCCAGTGCTGGTAAGCCTGGAGGGGCTAATCAGCCAACGCCCCGCTGCCCAACCTGGCCAGGGCTCTCGCCGCACTTTGGTAGTGGAGGCATTCGGGAGGGCGCAGCCTGGCCAAGGTTGCCCGCCGCTTCAAATGGCATTTACCCCAATGGCAGCCAGCCCAATGGAATCGGCAGAAAAACCCGCCCCGACCCATCGGGCCCAACCGAACCTGCGGGGCACCGCCTGGAAGCTGCAGGCACTGCAGGCACCAGAGGACCCGACCCTGATCAATCCATCCGGCCGGCCACCGGAACTGCTGCTAGCCACCGACAGCGAGCGACTCAGCGGCAACAGCGGTTGCAATCGGCTGCTGGGTGGCTTCCAACTAGCAGGCGACCAGCTGCGCTTCTCCCAACTGGTGAGCACCAAGATGGCCTGCGCTGCAGATGTGATGGCCTTCGAGCAGCAATACCTGAAAGCGCTGAATCAGGTGAGGCAGTGGAACATTGACAAACGATCGCTGCTACTGCAGGACGGGGCTGGGCGTAGTTTGTTGTTGTATGGGTTGTAATTTTGGTGATTTTTGGGTATAATAGTTAAGAGGAATCTTAACAGTTATAGAAATGCTACGTTTATTTTAACGCTTGCCATCACCTGGCCGCAAAGTTTACGTTTCTGTGATGATGACCTGATTGAGGCGGCTAAGGTGCATGACTTTGATAGCTGTACAATTCAGACTGCAACTGGGTCGAATTGTATTAAACTAACCTCAGATTAATGGTTTAAAATCATAAGAGAACTCTTGAGGGATTCCTTCGCGGTTGCAACAGGATCGTCGAGTACCCTGTTAGCGCTTTGAGTTTCTCACAATCTGTCTGATTGGCAGTGTCCCTTTGCGTGGTGTAAAACCTTTGGCCCGAATGCCCTGATCAGAGGGTGAACAGGGTGGAATGACGAGCTGTCATTCCAGAGGTGCTGATGCACCTCACTTCTCCACTATGAAACTAG
>JBIIRU010000092.1:0-8933 GCA_044341355.1 Cyanobium sp.
AGGTGGTGCTTTACCGGCTAGAGCATGAATACGGGGTTCAAGCTCGCCTCGAGCCCCTCGATTTCACCGTGGCCCGCTGGGTCAGCGGTGGCTGGGCTGCCCTAGAAGCGGTCGGCAGGGTGTTCAACTGCAAAACCGTGCGCGATCCCTGGGATCGACCGGTGCTGCTGTTCCGCAATGACTGGAACCTCAACCAGCTGCAGGAGGATCACCCGGAACTCGCCCTGGCGGCAGTGGCGCCGGTGGTGAGCGGCACCGAACCGATCGCCCTTTAGGGCGGGTTCGGCCCGTCGACCGTCAAGTTGATCACCACGGCGGTCGGCGGGGCGCGCCAGAATGACTGCAACATCTCTTCATGCCTCCTCGGGCCGGTTCCATCCATGCCCAACCCCCTCTGGCTCGTTCGTCCCCGCAGTGATGGCGGCCGTGATTTCGTCAGCTTTCGGCCCTTCCAAAGCGATCCAGGCTCACCGATGATTGAAATCCGGGAAGGCAGTCACCTCCCCCCCCAGATGCCCCTGCTTAAACGCCGGCGCCGCCTGGCCATCGCCGAAGCCATGGCTTGCCGGCAATCCTTGCTGCTTGAGGCCGGATACCACCGCAGTGAACCTCTTTTCTGATCGCGATTGCCTACGCTCAGGCCATGACCAAAGGTTCCGATCCAATCCCTGAGCCCTTCAGGCCCGCGGCGGCTCCGTCCGACCCCTACCAGAAGCTTGGGGTGGCCCACGATGCCAGTTTTGATGACGTGCAGCAGGCCCGTCGAAGCCGCCTTGATGAGGTGAGCGACGACCCGATGGAACGGGCCCGCATTGAGGCGGCCTACGACTCCATCCTGATGGATCGTCTCAAGGAACGGCAGCAGGGCCGTCTCAGCAGCGCCGCCCGCACGGCCTCTCAGAAAGAGCAAACGGCGGCAACTGAACGTTCGGCTTTGCCCTCCCTGCGCTCCACCCCCTCTTTCCCCCTGCCAAAACTGGCCAGCCCTTCGCTGGCGGCGCTGCCCAACCTGGCCATGGCCAATGGCCAGGAGCGGCTCTTTCCCCTGGCCGCCCACGGGCTGCTGTTGGTGCTGTTGCTTGCCCTGCCCCAGGCATCCGGAGCGATGCTGCTGGCCCTGGCCTGCCTGGCCACCGTTTTCAATCTGCTGAGGCGCCAGGTTAAGTTCGGCCGGGCCATCGGCTGGACCCTCGGCCTGCTCCTGGTCGGCCTACTGGTCGGCAACCTGGTGTTCCAGCTAGTGATGCAGCTGGTGCCCGCCGTCATGCTGGCCACTGTTCCCTTGGGCCCCATGCAACTGCTGGGCGCGCCGGTCATATTGGTGCTGCTAGCCGGGGCCCTGCTGCTGGCCTGAAGCATATTAGATGCCGAGTTCAGGCCACGGCAAAGCCATCAATCAGCGTTTGCAGGCCAGCCGCATCGAGCCGATAAACAGAATTACAAAAATGACAGGTGAGTTCGGCCTGGCCATCCTCCTTAAGCATGGCGGTGAGTTCGTCGCGGCCCAGTAATTTGAGCGCACCGATGCTGCGGTTGTAGCTGCAGGGACAGCGGAAGCGCACCGGCGTGCTCGCCTGCGGGTCTGCCCCAGGTTTGGCATCAAGGTCGGGAAAAATGTCCTCCAACAGCCCCTCCAAGTGGTCGCCATGGCTGGCCAGGCGGGCGCTGAAATCATCGATTTCGCGGCAACGTTCCTCCAGCAAGGCCACCAACGCCGGTTCCCGTGCCGCCTTGGGCAGTACCTGCACCAAAACTCCACCGGCACAACGCACACCAGTGCGATCCAGCCGTTCACCCACGAACACCGCCGAAGGAGTCTGCTCGGAATGCAACAAATAGGAGGCGAAATCATCGCCAATCCCACCACTAACCAGCTCCACCGTGCTGCTAAATGGCACCCCCTCGCCGATATCACGGACGACGTGCAGATAGCCGGTGCCGGTGGCCCGCTGAAAATCAAATTGGGGCACACCGTCGTCGCTGGCCAGCAAATCAAGTTCCAGATCCGGTTTGCCCACATAGCCCCGCACCGTGCCGTCGCGCCCGGCATCCACCGTCATCCCCCGCAAGGGACCATCGGACTGGATGCGCAGATTGACCCGGCCATGGGCCACCTTCATCGAACTGGCCAACAGCAGGCCCGCCGTCATCGCACGCCCCAGCAGGGCCGTCGTCAGAAAAGACAGTCCATGGCGGCGACGGGCCTCGGCGCTGGTTTCGCTGCTGTTGACAGCCACCAGGCGGATCCCGCCCCCCGCGGCGGTGGCCCGCAGCAGTTGATCCGCCATCAGCTTGATCCGTCTGCGGGCATCGTAAGAAGCCTGGTGGGGAGCAGGGGCCCCAGGCAGCCATCAACCAGCTGCCAAGCCTCGCTGATGCGACCAGCAAACAGCTCCGGTTCGTGGGTCACCACCAGCAGGGCCCGCTCCTGCGCCAGCTGATCCAGCAGCCCCAGCACCTCCTCCCGCACCGTCCAATCCAGGCCGGCGGTGGGTTCATCAAGCAACAACACCTGCGGATTGCGCAGCAACTGCACCGCCAGGGCCAGGCGCCGTTGCTGGCCACCACTGAGACGCTCGGGAGCCTGCTGCAGGGAGATGCCGGCAAGGCCCACCTGGGCCAGCACCTGCTCAATCGCCTCGCCCCCCAGGCGCCGCTGACCCAGGCGCAATTCCTGACCCACGGTCAGGCCCAGGAAATGGCGTTCGGGAAACTGAAACACCAGGCCACAGAGCCAGCGGCGCTGCCGGGCCGCCACGGGCTCGTTGTTCCAGAGAAAGCGGCCGCCATCGGCCTCAGCCATGCCACTGATCAGCTCCAGCAGTGTGGTTTTGCCACTGCCGCTGCGGCCCGCCACCAGCACCGGTGTACCGACGGCCAGCTTTAAATTCACTTGCCGCAGCACCGGCTGGGGCAAGGTGGCGGGGTGGTAGCGGACGTCCTGCAACTCAAGCATCGGCCCAGCATGCCTGGCTGGCGATCGTGTTGGATGGGTAGGCCTAGGGCCTGCACCTTGACCATGGAGGTTCGCTTTCGCGAAGTCGATCCGTTCAATTGCTGGATTTGGCTGCGCTTTGCCGATCCCCCGGGCCAGGCGGAGAGAAGTTATGTCGAAACCGTTTTCGATAGCTGGTTTTTTCTGGGCAAACTGGGGGCCTTCAATGCCGAAACCCTGCAGGCCCATGAAGCGGGCGCCGATCTGAGTTGGTTGGCCTGGGAAGCGGAAGGCTCCAGCCGCGCCCTGCCGGCCTTGATGCACAACATGGCGGTGATGGAATATTTGGATACCTGGGGCCGCTGCTGGCTGGACCTGGGCACCAGCGATGCCCTTGCCCTTGACGTCTTAATCAACGCCTTGGGCCAGCTCAACAACGATGTGGTTGAAATCGAGGAACTGCTGATCGGCGGCATCAACGAGGACTGGCCAATCGAAGACGATCCGGACAGCCCTTTTGCTATCGACGATGAAGTTGAGCACGAGACCGGCTCTGACTCTGACTCTGACTCTGACTCTGACTCTGACTCTGACTCTGACTCTGACTCTGACTCTGACAACGACAACGACAACGTCGACACCTACAACGAAAACGACAACGACATAGGCAAGAACAAATCCAACTACAAAGCCAACCACAACGATTGATCCCACCCGCCGATGGCCCGGGAACTGCGTCGCCTGCTGATCCCACCGTCCCGGTGGTCCCGGCAGGGCGACCCCAACCTGTTAACCCTGGAGGCCGCCGAAAGCCATTACCTGGCCAGGGTTTTGCGCTTCCATCAAGGGGATCGGCTGGCGGTGGTTGATGGCCGCGGCCAGCTCTGGAGCGCGGTGCTCGAATCGGAGGGACAACTGCGACTGGAACAGCCGCCGGATGCCCCCCTGGAGCAATCCAGGCCGGTGAGCCCGGCCCTAACCCTGGCCTTGGCCGTTCCCCGCCGGGATGCCGAGCTGGTATGGCGCATGGCGGCCGAACTGGGCGCCGCCCGGTTGCAGCCCCTGATCGCGGCCCGGGGAGTGGTACGCGAACCGCTGCCCCTGGAGCGCTGGGCCACGATCATCCGCGAAGCCACCGAGCAATGCGAGCGCCTCTGGCTGCCAGAGCTGGCGGCGCCCCTCTCGGCAAGCCGCTGCTGGAGCGAAGCGCTGCCAGGCACACGCCTGCTGGCCACCACCCGCAAGGCGGACATCCCGCCGCTGGCGAGCTGGGTGCAGACCATCTGGAGCCAGAATCCCCATGAGCCCATCACCCTGGCGATCGGGCCGGAAGGGGGATGGAGCGAAGAAGAAGAGCGCCAGGCCCTGGGCGCCGGTTGGCAACTGGTGACCCTGGGGGACTCGATCCTGCGCACCTCAACAGCCGCAGTGGCAGGCCTGGCGACTCTGGCGCTGCTGCGGCCCGCTGCTGCCGAATGCCCCCAGTGACAACACCAACAGCAAAACCGGCCGAACCGCCCCTAGCGCCCCATTGAGCGCGATGGCGCCAACCGCTTCAGCTCTTCATCATCGAACGGGCGATGTCGCGGAAGCCGGCCAGATTGGCGCCAGCGGTGCGGCGACGGCGGGTGAGGCTGGCACCGGGCACCAGACATTCCGGCGCAAAGGTCACGGTGCTGGCGGGGGGACGATTGGCCTGGGCGGCGGCCAACTCGGCGGCGATCTCCTCCGCGGTGGTGCGTGCCGCCGTGGCGACCGGGGCGGCGGTTGGCGCTGCGGTTGTTGGCGCGGCAGTAGCAGTAAAGGTGCCTGGCGCCACGGGGGCCACGGCCACCGCAGCAGGGGCCACCGCAACGGCAGCCACGGCAGCTGGATCCACCGGCGCCACCGGCGCGATCACCGCCGCTACCGGGGCCGTTTCAGCACCGTTGGCGTTGGAGCCATTGTCCTCACCGGTGAGGTCGAGGAAAAACTTGGCCTTCTTGAAGAACATGGTCCGCCCAAACCTGTTGTTCGATTATCAGCCCTGGGCGCCTCCTGCCGGGCGCCGCCTTAGATCTGTGCAACAGAACCGGGCTCGGCCGATGCCACCCCTCCCCCCCCAAACCCTTGCGACCTGGGCCCTGGCCCTGGTCCTCAATGGCGGACTGATCGCCCTGGCCCAGCGGGCGCCCCTGCTCACCAAGGCGGGCTGGGTCCATGCCGGGGTGCTGGGCACGGTGCTCTGGGGCTGCCTGGGCTGGCGGGGCTGGCTGGCGGTGGTGGCCTACCTGGCCCTGGGCTCGCTGGTGACCCGCCTTGGCTTCCGGCGCAAACAGGCCAGCGGCCTGGCCGAGGCCCGCGGCGGCCGGCGCGGGCCGGAAAATGTCTGGGGCTCGGCGCTGGTGGGGGCCGTGCTGGCCATGACCAGCGTCCTGGTGCCACCCCCTTGGCGGCCCCTGCTGCTAGTGGGTTTCGCCGCCAGCTTCAGCGCCAAACTGGCCGACACCTGCGGCAGCGAGATTGGCAAGCGCTGGGGCAGCCGCACCCTGCTGATCACCACCTTGAGGCCCGTCCCCCCCGGCACCGAAGGGGCCGTGAGCCTGGAGGGCAGCCTGGCCAGCGCCGTCGGCGCCGCGGCCATGGCGGCGCTGATGGCTGCCCTGGGCTGGATTGCCACTCCCCAGGCCTGGGCTTTGGTGACCCTGGTGGGGCTGCTGGCGACCCTGGCCGAAAGTGTCATCGGCGCCACCCTGCAGCAGCGCCTGCCCTGGCTAAGCAATGAGCTGGTCAATGGCCTCCAAACCCTCTTGGCGGCCCTGCTGGCCATGGGCAGCGCCGCGGCCTTGGGCGGGGGGCTGCTGGCCTGAGGCGACCCTACTTTGAGAGGACACCCAGGGCGAGCTTCAACCCCGTTGAACGCCTACGGCTGATGCGGCTTTTGCCTCTGCCCACCGCTGGGCGCCGTCGCGCAGGCCGGCCAGGGCGGCATCAAAGCGGCGCTGGGCCATACGGGGATGCCAACCGAGCTGCTGGCCCAGCTCAACCCAGGTGCAACCCAGCTGCAATCGGCCCACCAGCAGTTCGCGGATGGCGGGATCCAGCGCCGCCAGTTGGCTTCTCAGCCAGGCCAATTCCGGGCTTGGCGAGGCGTCATCGCCGGCTGAATCATTGATCTCCGGCCCCGCCTGGGGCGCAGCGACCAAGGCATCAAGCAGCGAGCGGCCTCCGGCGCCTTTACCTTCCTGCGGGGCGATGGGCTCATCCAGGCTGCGGGCCCGCCCCAGGGGCCCCAGGGCCAGGGCCTCGTCGAGCACATCGAGGCGACAGTCGAGGGCCTGGCACAGCCTGGCGGCAAACAGCGGCGTTTTGCCCTGCTGCCGGCGCTGTTCCTGCAGGGCCAAGGCCCGCTGCCGCAGCTCCCAGAGGCGCCGCGGTACCCGTACCAGGGGCTCCCGGTCCCTGATTTCGTGCTGAATCGCCCCTTTGACGTAGGGGATGGCGAAGCTGCTGAGACTGGCGGCACGGCTGGGATCAAACGCATCGATCGCCTTCAGCAGGCCCAGGCTGCCCACCTGGGTGAGATCGTCAAAGGCCAGAGCACTGTTGACGCCATAGCGGGCCGCAATGCTGCGGACCAAGGGCAGATTGGCCCGCACCAGGGCCTGGCGCAGGACGCGGCGTTGGTGACCATCGCGGCTGGCGGCATAGGCCTCCAGCCACAGCCGGTTGCGCTCTGAAGCCGAGAGAGGGCCGACCTTACCTGCCGCCCCAAGGATTTCGCCCCGGCCTGCCCTGGGCCGAAGGGCAGCCGACAGGGGGGGAGGGCGATCGACAACGGGCGCCTTAGGGATAGAGGCAGCAGCGGTCGCCGCCCCGGCCAGGCTGACCTCTGGCTGATGAGAGATCAAAGTGGCGTGGGTCGTGGCATGGCGAAGCGGGGGAAGGGGAGCTTGAGGGAAGGGCATCGTCCCGGTCAAACAAGGATTGTCAGGATGAAGCGGTTCCAATCCAGCGCCATCCCCCGAACGGGGGAATTGGGGGATCAGCTCCAACCCATCGGCGTCGCCAAAGCTTCAAGCCTTAATCCAGCCCAAGCCAGCAAGGCTGGCCAGGTGCGCAAGCGTTGGAACACCCGCCGGTGACCCTCGCCATTGAGATGGACGCCATCGAGCAGCAGCCAGTCACGCCAGCAGGGATCACCAAGTAACGGCTCGATCAGGGGCAGGAAGGGCACATCCGCCTCCAGGCAGGCCTCCTCCAGCAAGCCCTCATAACGGCGCACCGTCGCCAGGTCGTACCAAAGCACTTCCGCCAGGGGCATGGCCTCCGCCAGCACGGGGGTGAGCCCCAGGACAAAGACCGGCGCCAAACGGCGGCACTGCCGCAACAACTGCTCAAAGCCGTACAAAAAGGCCTCCGGTTCCAGCTGCAGCCGGCCGTCGGGCCGGCCCACCCGGGCCGTGTCGTTGAGCCCCACCGCCAACAGGATTCCCTGGGGACGCTGGCGGCGCAATTCGCCCCGCGCCGCCACCTCGGCCTCCAGGCGGGCGGCGACGCGCTCCAGGCCATCGCCGCGCACGCCGAGGTTGTAGATCACCGGCCCATTGGGCAGGTCCATCCAATGGCGCTTGAGGCTCTCGCACCAGCCGCCCTGGTCCGGGTCCCCCCAACCGAAGGCGCCGCTATCCCCCAGGACGATCAGTTTCCTGGGAACGGCAAGGACCATGGCGCAAATAATCGGGAGGGAAGGGGCTGGGATCGGGGACCAGCCTGGGGCCAGCCCGGGGCCCGTCAGCAGTCAGTGTCAGCAGCAGTCAGTGTCAGCGGAAAGGACCAGCGCATAGCGGCGCTGCCTCAGAGGCGGGCCTTGAAGCGAGCCAACCGGTCCAGGCCGTCCTCCAGGGTGGCTTCCGCCGCCGCGCAGGAGAGGCGAATGCAGCGATCATCGCCAAAGGCCAGGCCCGGCACCACCGCCAAGCCCACTTCTGCCAGCAGGCGGCGGCAGAGGCTCATCGAATCCAGCCCCCAAGCACTTACATCGGGGAAGGCATAGAAGGCCCCCTCCGGCGGAATCATCACCACCCCTGGGATCCGGCCCAGGCCATCACTGAGCAGCTGGCGGCGGATGCTGAAGCGATCCGCCATCTCGTGGACACAATCACGGCTCGCCGTGATCGCCGCCAGGGCCCCCATCTGGGCAAAGCTGCAGACATTGCTGGTGCTCTGGCTCTGCAGGGCGGCGGCGGCGGCGACCACGTGGCGGGGACCGGCGAGCCAACCGACTCGCCAGCCGGTCATGGCCCACCCCTTGGCGAAGCCGTTGACGATGAACAGCCGCTCGGCCAGATCGGGCGCCACCGCCGCCAGGCTGTGGTGGTCATGGCCAGGGGCCAGCAAAAATTCATAGATCTCGTCACAGACCACCGCCACCTGGGGATGGCGGCGCAGCACCACCGCTATCGCCTCCAACTCCTGGCGGTTCAGCACCATGCCGGTGGGGTTGGAGGGGCTGTTGAGCACCAGCAGACGGGTGCGGGGACTGATCTGGGCTTCGAGCTCCTCAGTGGAAAAACGAAACCCCCGCGCCGCCTCGGTGACCAGCAGCCTGGGTTCGGCGCCGCTAAGGCGCACCATCTCCGGGTAGCTGAGCCAGAAGGGAGAAGGCAGCAGCACCTCATCACCGGGGCCCAACAGCACCTGGAAAAGGTTGTAAAGCGCCTGCTTGCCGCCATTGGTGACCAGCACCTGATCGATCGTCGTCGGCACCCCGTTTTCAACGCTCAATTTGGCCGCGATGGCTTGGCGCAGGGCCGGTTCGCCGGCCACCGGGCCGTAGCGGGTATGGCCCGCCTCCAGGGCATCGGCAGCGGCCTGTCGAATGAAGGCCGGGGTATCAAAGTCCGGTTCCCCCGCCGAAAGGCTGCAGATGTCCTCCCCAGCCAAGCGGAGCTGATTCGCCTGGGCGGCGATGGCGAGGGTGAGAGAAGGCTGCAGCCCCTCGGCCCGGGCAGACAGC
>JBIIRU010000375.1:0-2561 GCA_044341355.1 Cyanobium sp.
AGTTCACCGCCGGGTCGCTCACCACCAGGCAGGGCCGGGTGCCGCGCTGCCCATGGCCGAGGGTGGGCTCCAGATCCACCAGCACCAGGCTGCCCCGGGGCAGGCTCATGGCTTGATCTCGGGGGAGCCGGCATGTTGCCAACCCGATTCCGGTCGCCAGTGCACAGGCTCTCCGGCGCTGGGATCGAGCAGGTCGCTGTCCCCTTCAGGCAGGGCCTCGGCCCAGTCCGCCAGGCCAAGGGCCGCAGTGGCGGCGCTGTCGGGATGGGGAGCCTCCAGAGAGCGCAGCAGTTCGAGGCGCTGGCGCCGCTGCAGTTCGTGGCGCACGGCCTCGGCGATGAAGCGACTGCGATTGCTCTCGATCCGGTCGATCCAGGCGACCAGCTCGGACGGCATGGTGACGGTCACCCGTTCAGCGAGGGGACCGGAGCGCGCCATGACCGGGAAAAAGTATGCAGATCAGTATGATCTTACCCACTTTCTGACGGCAGGTCGGGGCCTGGAGCAGCAGCTTCAGGAGCGGCCCAGCGGCCTACCAGGCGGCGGCACCCAGGGCTACGACCTCAGCCTCAACCGCACCAAGGAGCTTGTGCATGAAGAGGTGGAGCATCGCCCGCCACTGGAGATCCTGGCCGAGGGGATGCTGCGATGAAACAGGATGCGCCAACACCCGAAAACCATTAAACTGGTCAGACGACCAGTTAGCAGGATTCCGGCGATGAAGGTCTGGCCCGCCCAGGACGCCAAGGCCAGGTTCAGCGAATTGCTCGACACCTGCCAGCGCGAGGGCCCTCAGGTGGTGTCGCGACGGGGCAGAGAGACGGCCGTGCTGGTGCCTGTGGAGGAATGGCGGCGCCTGCAGGCAGCGGCACGGCCCAGCCTCAAGGAGCTGTTGCTGGCTCCAGAAGCTCGCACCGACGGGCTCGTTCCAGCACGGGGCCAGGCTCGGCGCCGGGGCGCACCGGAGCTGTAGTGGCTGATGTTCTTGCTGGATACCAATGTCGTGTCAGAGCTGCGTAGACCACGCCCCCATGGCGCTGTACTGGCCTGGCTTCAGGGCGTCGAAGACGCCCATCTGCACCTGGCGGCCGTGACCCTCGGCGAGATTCAGGCGGGCATCGAGCTGACCCGTGAACAGGATCCAGGCAAGGCCGGGGATCTCGAAAACTGGCTGGATCAGGTGAGCCAGAGCTTCAACATCCTGCCGATGGATGGCCCTGCCTTTCGCTGCTGGGCGCGCCTGATGCACCGCCAATCCGAAACCCTCTACGAGGACGCCATGATCGCGGCGATCGCCACGGTGCATCAGCTCACGGTGGTAACGCGCAACACCAGGGACTTCCAGGGCTTCGGGGTGGTGCTGCTCAATCCGTTCGAGGCGAGGTGATGGGCCTGACTCCAGTGCAGGGGATTGAGGAGCTTGAGTAGATGCCGCGATGAACGGCGCTAGCATTCTGCTAGCAATCGGTGGAGGGGCGATGAACACCCTGGTGCTCCGGCAGGTGCCGGATGCGCTCTACCGCCGCCTCAAGGCTGTGGCGGCGGCGCACCGGCGCTCGATGAATCAGGAGGCGATCCTGGCGCTGGAGGCCGGGCTGCCGGAGTCGCCGATTCTGCAGCGGCCCTCACTGGCGGAAAGCCGACGATGGCTGGAGGAGCAGGTGTGGACCCTGCCCGTGCTGGATGACCGCAGCGCCGAGGAGATCCTGGGCTACGGCGATGACGGTCTCTGCGGCTGAGGGCAGCTTGGTGATCGACCTCGCCGTCGACACCAGCGCGGTGCTGGCAGTGCTCTTGCGGGAACCTGGGGCTGAGGCAGTGCTGGAGCGGTTGTGCCAGGCCGTGCAGCCGGCGGTGGCTGCACCCACGCGCACGGAGATCCTGCTGGTGGCCTTGGTGAAGCTGGGGGAGATCGGCCAGGAGCGCGCCCGGGAATTTCTCGATCAGCAGGCGTTTCTCTCAGTGGCCTGGGATGGGGAGCTGGCCGATCAGGCGGCCCTGGCCTTTGCGCGCTTCGGCAAGGGGCGCCATGCCAGCGGCCTGAACTTCGGCGATAGCTTTTCCTATACGTTGGCAAAACGGCTGCAGGTGCCGCTGCTGTTTGTGGGCAACGATTTCAGCCGCACCGATCTGGAGGCGGCACTGGGATGACTTTGGCGGAACTGCGCGCGATCGAGCAGGAGATCCTGCAGGGGATCGAGGCGCTGGAGGGGATGCTGCGATGAGCAGGACCGTGAACTGGCGAGCTGCTCTAGCCAGGATCGGGCTCCAGGCCCAGATAGAGGCGCAGGCCTGCATCGATGGCGGCCAGCTCCGCTTCGTTCACCTGGCCGTAGCGACGGCGGATGCGTTGTTTGTCGATCGAGCGCAGCTGATCCACCAGGGCGTAAGAGGGCTTGGTGAGGCCGTTGGCGCCCGGGGCCAGGGGCGGGTAGAGGGCACCGGGAGCGGGCGTTCCGGTGATCGGAACCACGGCCAGCAGCGGAAAGCGCTGGCTGGAGTTCACCGCCGGGTCGCTCACCACCAGGCAGGGCCGGGTGCCGCGCTGCCCATGGCCCAAG
>JBIIRU010000094.1:0-8884 GCA_044341355.1 Cyanobium sp.
AGGCGCACAAACAGACCCAGATCAAAGGCCTTCCCATGGGCCTGCATGAAGGCAAGATTCGCCTGCCAGGTCAAAACGGCGCCGGCGATCGCCAATGTCAGGTAAAGCCAGGCCAACGGGTTCTTGTCGCTTGCGGCAGGGGCGGGGGAGGATTGGCTCATGGTTGGTAGGGCTGGGCTGGTTGTTCGGGACGTTCTGGATCCCAGATCTGCACTTCTTGCTCCACTTTCTCCAGGAGGTGGACGCAGTGATTGACGTAGGCCTGAGCACGGCGATGCAGGGTAGCCATCGCCTCTACTTCCAGATCACTGGCCTGTAACTGGGCCAGACAGAGTTCTAAAGCCGTTTGGGCCTCCCGGAAATTGAGGTCATCGACACCGTCCAATCCCTCATCTGAACCAAGGGGGATGCCTTCTTCAGGGGCTACCGGTGCCTCCGGGACCTGGGCTGGTGGACGTCTTTTGCTTGGAGTCATGGTTGCGGAGGATCACAAACTGGAGGGCAGTGGATGGAGACTCAGGGTCTGGGCCAACACCCGACCATCGACAAAGCGCAATTCCACCGTATCTCCCGCTCGCAGTTGGGTGACACGGCTGACGAGCTTCCCGGTGGGGTCGCGCACCAGGCAATAGCCGCGGCTTAGGGGGCGCAAGGGGGAGAGGGCTGCCAAAAGCCGTTGTTGTTGCTCCAATCCCTGTCGTTGACTGGCGAGCAGTCGGCGGGGATGCAGTTGTTTGAGTCGCTCTTGTTGGTGCTTGAGTTGCTGATGCAACCCCATAACTTTCATCTCTGCCCGTTGGCGCAGGTGTTGGCGCAATTGCAGCAAACCTTGGCGAATCGCTGATCGATCCGGCAGAAGTGCCACAAGGGCTGCAGTAGGCGTGGCGGCCCGATAGTCAGCGATCAGATCGGCAATTGTGGTGTCATCTTCATGGCCAAGCCCGCAGACCACCGGCACGGGAGTGTGGGCTAACGCAAGGGCCAGATCTTCACCATCGAAAACGGCCAGATCCTCACGGCTGCCGCCACCACGGGCCAGCACGATCGCGTCCAGCCCAAGTGATTCACTGTTTTCGCTTAGCTGCCGCAGTGCCGCGAGGATGCGGGCCTCCACAGCCCCCTGCACTGGGATAGGCACCACCAACAAGGCGGTGGCAGGCCATCTTTCCTTGGCGGTCCGCAGCATGTCGGCGAGGGCTGAACTTGGCACGCTGGTCAGCAGGGCGATACGCCTCGGCCAGGGGGGCAACGACCTCTTCCGTTCGGGCTCAAACCATCCCTGCGGTGCCAGCCGGGCCCGAACCCGCTCGAATTGCCGCATCACCGCGCTTAGGCCGGGGCGCACATCCAGAATCTGCACGGTTAAGTTGGCTCGCGCCGCCCAGAAATTGAGTTTGCCCACCACGATCACCGCGTCTCCCTCCTCCGGGGTGAAATCGATTCGGGCTAGCTGGGAAGCCCAGATCACCCCTGAGATGGAGGCTTCGCCGTCGGTGAGGGTCAGCCAGAGATGGCCTTTTTTGATCTGGGGCCGGCTGGCCGTGGCCTCTAGCAGAAAACGGGGAGCAAAACCCCGATCCAGCAACGTACCAATTGCCTGATTAAGTTCGATAACGCTGTATCGCGGCAGTCCCCCAGTCTCTGAAGCTCCAGCGTTCACAGGTCTTCAGGCAAATTCGGCAAGCTCAGCAAAGTTCTGTCCAAAACCCAGTGGCTTGCAGATTAGGTGGCAATGGCGCTGAGCCGCTACTGCAACCCCTGCTAGGTCGCACCGACTGTTCAAGTGGGCTCCGGAAATCACCGGCTTCTTTGCGGCACCTGCTGGTTGGCCTGCCTTAGTTGAGACTTTGGTGTTGCTAGTGCTTGGGTCGGATCCTCAGGCCAGGCGTGTTTTGGATAGCGCCCGCGCAGCTCCCGCCGAGTTTGGGCATATCCACCACGCCAAAACCCCGCCAGGTCGCGGGTGATGGCAGCCGGTCGACCCGCCGGCGAGAGCAAATGGACGGTAAGGGGCAGGGTGCCGCCAAGCAAGGGCGGGGTGGAATCGCAGCCAAACATTTCCTGTAATCGGACCGCCAGCACAACTTCTTCGATCCCATAAATCAGCGGGACCCTCCTGCCCGATGGCACATCGAGGCCGGTGGGCAGCAGGGCTTCCAGGGCGCTGCGCTGCTGCCAGTCCAGCCCGCCGCAGAGGGCTGCCTCCAGATCGAGCTCCTGAAGTTCTTGAAGGCTGCGCCGTCCTGCCACATGGGGGCCCAGCCAATCCGGCAGGGTGGCTAAGAGCACCTCGTCGCAGCAATCAGGCCAGGGTGCTCCCAGATGCTTGTGGGCCAGAGTTAATCGCTGTTGCAGTTGGCGGCTGCGGGGAGTCCACGGCAGACACTCCAGACCCAAACTGCAAACTGCCTCCAACAAGGTGCTCACAATGGCGGCCGGATCGGCTTCGGGCCAGGGTGTCACTTCCAGTTCCAGGGAGTCCAGTCGGCGGACCCGCTCGCACCGCACTCGACCAGAGCTGCCATCCCAACGGGTCCTCAGGGTGAGGCTGGCGGTTTCGCCCGCCAGGCTCTCGATCTGGGCCGCTGGAATCGCCACGGCAAGAAGCACGCGGGCCTCCTGTTGGTGGCCTTCCACTCGGGCGATGGCCAAGGCTTCGGCGCCACAGAGAGGGTCCCCACTCGCCAGGCGAGCGCCGCCCCCATGGCGCATCAGCACGGTGCCGTCCCCTTTGCCGCGCCCAAGGGCGATGCGTTCGGGATAGGCCCAACAAAGCAATTGTCCGGCAATCAGGTCTTCAGATTGATCTGGATCTGGGTCGGCGGGGTCAGCGGGTTTCCGGTGGGTGGTTGCCGCCTGAGCCACCTGTTTCTTGAGCTGATGTATCGCCTCACGCCAGGGGCCCGATCGCCCTCCCCTGCGCAGCCAGTCGAGCCGATGCAGCAGGTCGGCTCCCACCTCGCGAGCGTCCAGGGGATCCCGCTCAATGAGCAGCGCCGCCACGGCGCAGCCCTGCTCCAGCCATCCCCGCTGGGCGGCCAACAGCAGCATGTGACTAAGCCGCGGCGGTAAGCCGATGCCGGCCATGGCCTTGCCATGGGCCGTGATGCGCCCTTTGTCATTAAGGGCACCCATCTGAGCCAGTAGCCGTCGTGCGTTCTCAAGCGGTTGGGGCGGCGGCGGTTGCAGCCAGGGCAGATCCGTCCCGTCGCCGCTGCCCCAGGTGGCCAGTTGCAGGGCTAGGGGCAGGGGGTCCGCCTGTAAGAGTTCGGGGGGATCGAAGGCGGGACGTCGGGCTTGCTCGGCTAACGACCAGAGCCGCAGGCAGCGTCCAGGCCCAAGCCGGCCAGCCCTGCCACAGCGTTGGGTGGCGCTGGCCTGGCTGCAGGGTTGGGTGACTAGCTGATCCATTCCTCGCGCGGGGTCGTAGCGATTAACCCGACTGAGGCCGCTGTCGATGACCAGCCGGACGCCCGACAAGGTCAAGGAGCTTTCGGCGATGGAGGTGGCCAGAACAATTTTGCCGGCCTTGGACTTAGCCGGGGCGATGGCCTGAAGCTGGCCTTCCAGGGACAGGTGTCCGTGCAGGGGCACGCACTCCAAGGTTTGCCCCCATGGGGTCTCTGCGATAGCCCGCAAGCAGCTGACGATCTCCCTATGGCCCGGGAGAAAAACCAACACCGTTTCGCCATCGCGGCGTTGCCTCAGCCAATGCTCCTCCAAGCCCCGCAGCACCTGCCTCGACAGACTTTCCCTTTCCCTGGGTACCTGGTATCGCACATCCACAGGATGGCTGCTTCCAGGAACCGTGATGATCACGGCCCCACCCATGCTGGTCGCCAGGGGCTCCAGGTCAAGGGTGGCGGACATCAGCAGCACCAGCAGATCGGGGCGCAGCTCCTGACGGGCATGGCGCAGCAGCGCTAGGGCCAGGTCGGCTTCGGCCCCGCGCTCATGGAATTCATCGAAGATCACGGCACCGACCCCTATCAGTTCGGGATCCCCCTGTAGGCGCCTGAGAAACAAGCCAGTTGTCATAACTTCCAGCCGGGTGGCTTTGGAGGTGCGATGGTCGAAGCGCACGCTGTAGCCCACCTGGCCGCCAGGGCTTTCGTGGAGGGCCTCCGCCAAGCGTTGAGCCGCTGATCGGGCCGCCAGTCGACGGGGCTGAATCAACAGGATTCGGTTTGGCTCCGGCAGCCGTTCAAGGAGAGCCAGGGGAACCCGAGTTGTTTTACCGGCTCCCGGGGTGGCCTGGAGCAACAACGTGCCCCGGCCGATGAGGGTGTCGGTGATCAGCGCCAGGGACGCGTCGATCGGCAGGGTGGTCGCCAGGGGATTCAGCGCACGTGGCGAATGCCGTCGACGGGGTGGTACACCTCGCCTGTGGTTTCTTCATAGACGATGGCTGGCAACCCAGTTTCAAACATGGTTTGCAGGGCTTCCTTGAGATAGGGGTTCCAGCCGCCAGTCGTAACTCTGCCGTGGCGAACGGTCCAGTCCCACGTGCCTTGCAGGTCCCTGGGGATGCGTCCTTCCCGATCCCTGCGGGCGACCAGATCCTGGGATTCGACAATGCCGACCAAGATCGGATCCTTGCCATAGGCCGGCGTGATGCTGAGTTCCAGCCGTATGGGATCGTCCTTTACCAGTTTGAGCCGGAACCTTGGCGGCAGCTTCAAGCCGTTCAGTACGGCGGCCACTACGCGTGTCCTCTGGTCCACCATCAGCGTCTCCCGGATTGTGCAGTCCGATCGCTGAGCCTATTCACCGATGGTCTGGGTCTCAGCTTGGATCGACGGGAGTGGCTGGTTCGCCGTTGTCGCCACTGAAGCGGACCGTGAGCAGGTCCTCGTGGGTGATTCGGCCTTGGGCATCTAGAAGTTCGGGATGGATCGTTAACTTGCCGGTGCGATCGACGGCCCTGTCGCCCATGGGCTTGGTTTGGGAGCCGGTGTCACCGGGTCGAGGAATCGCCTGAAAACCTCTTCCCATGACTTGAAAGGCTTGCCACAGCAGAAACAAAAAGCAACCGGCGTAGAGGAGGGGAAAAAGCCGCTCGAGCAGTGCGAAGGAATGGGAAGAAACGTTCATGGGCCGGTCTTTGCCCCTGGCCGATGGAATCAATCCATCATCGCCGCTCGGCCGCAGATTCGTTGGTCGCGAGCATCCAGGCCCAAAGGGTGGTGCAGGCTGCCCCGAAGGCGAGGAAGGCCAATAAGAGGCGACTCGTGTCCATGGTTAGTTGGAAAACTTCATGAATCCTAGGCTGGCATGGCCGTGGGCGCGGTCTTCGGGTCGCCAGGATGGGTCCATAGGTCTGAAGCTTCCTGTGCCTCGTTCTTTGCCCCCGAATCGGCCCCGTTGCCTCGGCACCCTGCTATTGGCCCTGCTTGCCCCCTGCGCGTTGCCGATTCCAGGGACCACTTTTGCGGCGGCCCAGGCTTTTCCCAATGGTTCCCCGTTGGTGCGCCAGTCCTTCGTGGCTGAGGCGATGCGCCGTTCCGGTCCTGCCGTGGTGACGATCGAGACCGAACGCACCTTGACGCCGGCTGCGGATAGGTCTGAACCCGGTCCGCTGGACGATCCCATGTTGCGCCGTTTCTTCGGTATGCCGCCGGCCGTCCCGCCCGGCCCTCGCAAGGTTCGGGGTCAGGGCAGCGGCGTCATTTTTCAAGCCCAGGGGTTACTCCTTACCAACGCCCATGTCGTGGAGGGTGGTGCGCGGGTGACCGTGGGGCTTCAGGATGGCCAGCGAGTCGAGGGTCAGGTGGTAGGGCTGGATCGCGTCACGGATTTGGCGGTGGTGCGGTTGGCACGCAGTGGGCCTTGGCCAGTCGCTCCCCTAGGCAACTCCGATGAGCTGAAAGTAGGCGACTGGGCGATTGCCGTTGGTAATCCATTTGGTTTGGATCAAACCGTGACACTTGGCATCATCAGCAGCCTTAATCGCAGCGCCAGTAAATTAGGCCTTTCCGGTAAGCGTCTTAACCTGATTCAAACCGATGCAGCGATTAATCCTGGCAATTCAGGGGGGCCTTTGCTGAATTCGGATGGGGAAGTTGTTGGCATCAATACTCTGGTGAGAACAGGCCCCGGAGCTGGATTGGGATTCGCGATCCCGATCAACAGGGCCCGATCTATCGCAGCAGAGATTGTGGCTACTGGAAAAGTGATTCACCCCGTGATCGGTGTGTCCTTAGATGCCTTGCCGGTTGGTCCTGGTGGACAACCCCAACAAGGGGCTTTGGTGGTCAACGTGTTGAAATCGGGTCCAGCTGCCCGGTCTGGCGTTCAGAGCGGCGATGTGATCATCGCCGTCGAAGGGAGGATTGTGCGTAGCCCTTCCGAGGTCATAACTGCGGTAGAAGCCAGTGGAGTGGGAAGGCTCCTGACCCTGGGCCTCCTGCGCGCCGGGCGACCCCTGCAGCTCAAGGTGCTGCCGGGGGAGTGGGGTCAGGACCCTTAGTCAAGTTGCTCAGGCACGTCAAAGCACGTCGAAGCTGGGCTGTGGCGTCCCTGGCCGCAGCGATTCGATCACATCGGGTCGCAGTCCCAGTTCCTGGGCCACCCGGGATGGCGAATCCAGTTGCTGACGCATCATCCATTGGGTGGCGGCTTTCTGGCTATGCCAGGCCTGGAGTAGTTGCTTGGCGAGGCCCTGGAGAGTCTGGATGTCGATCGTTGAGTCGATGGCACGACTCATGCGCTCCATTTCGAATTTTTGACCGAGCGAAAGAGCAAGGGGTTCAGACATGGGGAAAAGGTCAACGAAAAATCTGGGTCAAGGCTACGAACTGTTTCAAGTGCCCAGGTATCCAATGCGACATGTAGGTCTGGCTGGAATCAAAAAACCAGCATTCGCTGATGGATGCCGCTTCGATTGGCCCTCGGGTCGGCGATGGCTGGGCGCTTAAAACCCTTGGTAATGGGGGCGTTGAGGCCAAGTTTTTTGGGCTGGGGCCATGCCCTTGAATGGATGTTGCTTGGGCAGGCGCGAGGCTGCCCAAGGATCGATCCACTTTGGCCAGGTCAGGGCTTGCACATGACTTGGGGACCCTGGGCCGGTTGGACAGGGCTAACGGGCCGGCGCGGTTTGTGATAAGGGTGTTGTTCCGGCCTGGTGGGTGATTATCAGGATTTGCGGCCTGCGGTCTTGGATTTCTGTTTGAGGCGATTGGCTTCGCGTTTCTGGCTGAGGGCTTCCTGTTCACGGGCCTGCTCGGCTTCCTGGCGCTCTTCCTCCTTTTTCTGCAAGTAGTAGGCGTAATCCCCGCGATAGACGACCAGCTCGCCATCGCGCAGCTCGACAATGCGGTTAGCCACCCTGGAAATGAAGTAGCGGTCGTGGGAAACCACTAGGGCCGCCCCTTCGTAGGCCCGCACAGCATCCTCAAGCATCTCCTTGGCTGGAATGTCGAGGTGATTGGTGGGCTCGTCCAGGACCAACAGGTTGCATGGGGTCACGAGCATCAGGGCAAGGGCGAGGCGCGCTTTCTCCCCACCACTTAGCTGGCCAACGTTCTTGAACACAGAGTCATTGCTGAGCCCAAACCGGCCTAGAAGACTGCGCACCTGGGTCTGGGTCCAGTCGGGGACGGCGCTGAACAGGGTGTCGATAACCGTCCGATTTAGGTCGAGGGCCTCAGCCTGGTTTTGCTCGAAGTAGGCGGGAATCACATTGTGTTCCCCGATTCCCCCTTCCCCCTCCTCTGGTTGTTCCAGGCCCAGCACAAACCGAAGCAAGGTGGATTTACCTGCCCCATTGGGGCCTACCAGGGCGATGCGATCGCCCCTTTCGACCTCCAGGTTGGCGCCCAGAAACAGCAGCCGATCGTCGTAGCTGTGGCTGAGATCCTTTAGGGAAGCGACCAATCGGCCGGAACGGGGCGCCGGAGGAAACTGGAAACGGGGCCCCTCCGTCCCTTCAAGCGGAGCTTCGATGCGCTCCACTTTGTCCAATAACTTCTCGCGGCTTTTGGCCTGGGTGCTGCGGGTGGCACTGGCCCGGAAGCGGTCGATGAAGGCCTGTTGCGTGCCCAGTTCCTTTTGTTGCCGCTCATAGGCGGCCTGGGTGGCATCCCTTTCGAGTTCCTTCTGTTCGAGGTGCTGGCTGTAGTTCCCCAGGTAGGTGCGTGAGATGCCCCGTTCCGTGGCAACAATCTGATTGCAGACCCGATCGAGGAAAGTGCGGTCATGGCTGATGACAACCAGGGGCACGGTCTGTTCCAGCAGATAGCTCTCCAGCCACTGAATCGTTTCCACGTCAAGATGGTTGGTGGGTTCATCCAGCAACAGCAGGTCGGGATCCTGAAGCAGAATTTTCCCCAGGGCGATACGCATCTGCCAACCGCCGGAGAAGTCTCCGACAGGTCGTTCGGCCAGCTCGACAGTGAAGCCGATCGTGGGCAACAATTTGTCGATGCGAGCCTCCAGTTCATAGCCATGCAGGGCCTCGAAGCGGCTCTGGAGACGACCGAGTTCTTCGATGAGTTGATTCAGGAGCTCGGCATCGTCGGCCGCCTGCTCCGTCGCCATCTCGTTTTCGACCAGACGCATGCGGTTTAGCACCTCGGCGGCTTCCCCAAAGGCCTGAAACAGTTCCTGGCGCACACTCCGCAGGGGATCGACATCAAATTCCTGTTGCAGATAGGCGATGCGAGGATCGCCTTTACGTACCACTTGGCCGCTGCTGGGCTCCTCAAGTCCGGCGATGATCCGCATCTGGGTGGATTTGCCTGCGCCATTTACGCCCACCAGTCCGATGCGGTCCCCGGCCTTCACCTCCCAGCTCACATCTTTGAGCACCTCTCCAGTGGGGTAGATCTTGCCGATACGTTCGAGGCGCAGCACGGAGAAAGGGATCCCTAAGTCCCTTCATCAT
>JBIIRU010000376.1:0-2549 GCA_044341355.1 Cyanobium sp.
CCCCTGCGGCAGCCCTGGCCAGGTGGAGATCACCAGCCAGAACCACGGATTCGCCTTGGCGGCCGAGTCCCTACCGGCGGGACAGGTACGGATCACCCACCACAATCTCAACGACCGGACGGTGGCCGCCCTGAGCTTGCTGGATCAACCGGCCTTCGGTGTTCAGTACCACCCAGAAGCCAGTCCAGGTCCCCACGACTCGGACCACCACTTCGGACGCTTCGTTTCCCTGATGGCAGAGCGCCGTTGAGGTAAGCCAGGGCAGGGGTGATAAATCCTTGCCCTGGCAGGTGGAAATCAAAATCTTTCTGCACCAACCGCGCGGGATGACTACACTGCCGCCGAAACTTCCTGGGGAGCTGGACCAATCACTGAACTGCAGCGTTTGACCGTGTCCCTGAGGGGGGGCTGCGAGAAAAGTGACCAAGCCTTGGTCTTTGGTTTTACGGGTCAGCTTGATGCATATTCGGACAAGCAGTTCAGCGCCTACATCGCCGAACACAGCCAAGGGGAGTCCCTGCCTCTGATCATCGACCTGAGCCGCATCGATTTCATCGATTCCTCAGGCCTGGGGGCCCTGGTGCAACTCGTCAAGAACTGCAAGGAAAGCGGCACTCAATTCGCCCTACTCGGCAATGCCAGAGTCGTGCAAACAGTCAAATTGGTTCGTCTCGAAACCTTCCTGAATCTTCAGCCCTCCCTCGCAGACGCCCTTGCCCAATTCGGCCCTGCCTGAATCGGGCAATCCCCCCGATCCCCCTTGGCTGAGCCATCTGCCCCCCTCCCCGGCAGACGGCAATCTGGGGCCACTGCAGTTGGCCTGGTTGGGCGATGCGGTGTGGGAACTGCACCAGCGCCTGCGCCACTGTCAGCGGGCCGGACGCAGCGACGAGCTACACCGTGCCGTGGTCGCCAAGGTTAAGGCCGAAGCCCAGGCCCAGGCCCTGCAACAACTCGAACCACTCCTCAACGACAACGAACGGGACCTGGCCCGACGGGGGCGCAATCGGGCCAAGGGCTCCTGCCGAGGTGGTTCGGCGGGCACGTACGGACAGGCCACGGGATTTGAGACGATGTTGGGATGGCTCTTTCTTCGGAATCCCCAGCGGCTGGCCGAGTTGCTGGCCCACCTCGATAAGACCGACCCTTTCCCACCGCCTCCCAACCCATGAGCCAGCCTCCAAATCGTCGCTCCGACAACCGTTTCCAACGGCGCCCCGGCGGCCGACCGGAGGGAGGGGGAGGGGGCCGGCGCTTTCCTTCTTCCTCTTCGGGCCCGCCGCCGCGCTGGGGGGCTGGCCGCCGTCCGGAGGGGTCGGCGGGTGATCGACCCCCCTTCGACCGCGGCGCCTCCGAAGGCAGGTCCTATGGGGGTAAACCCTATGAGGGCAAGAACTTCGAAGCAAAGCCCTACGAGCGCAAGCCCTATCAAGGCCAATCCAGCGAAGGCCGCTCCTTCGAAGGCAAGCGGCCTGGCTACGACCGCTCCGGTCCGCCCCGCTCCGGCTCACCCCGATCGGGCCCGCCCCGCTCGGGCCCGCCCCGTCCAGGCCTGCCTCGTTCTGGCCCCGAGCGGATTGGGGGAGAGCGACCAAATCTTGACCGCCCCCGCAGTGAAAGATCCTGGGGCGAAAGACCCGGCGGCGACCGTGCCGGTGGCGACCGTGCCCGCTTCGATCGCCCCGGTGCTGAACGCTTCAGCAGGCCCTCGGCAGACCGACGCCCCAGCCGCGATGGACGCCCATTTAGCCGCGAGGGCGGTGCCGCCTCGCGCGACAACCGCCCCTCCTTCGATCGGCCCCGGTTTGGCGGTGATGGGCCCCGGTTTGGTGGAGATGGGCCCCAAGGCTTGCGCGATGGGGATCGCCGGCCCCGGCCTGGGGCCAGGGGAAGCTTCGGGCGCCCTCCAGCCCGTTCTCTTTCCCCCACCGGCTCGCCGCCTATGGCGAGCGAAGGTCTCGAAGATCAGGACAGCTTCTCTGCCGATGCCCCATCAGACCTCGTCTGGGGACGCCATTCGAGCTTGGCGGTGCTTGAGGGAGGCCGGCCCGTTCATCGCGTTTGGTGTACGCCGGAAATGCGTTTCAGCCCCCGCTTCCTGCAGCTGCTGCGCGAAGCCAAGGCTTCCGGGGTGCTGGTCGAAGAAGTCACCTGGGCGCGGCTGGGCCAAATCAGTGGTGGTGCCGTTCATCAGGGCATCGTGCTGCAACCGGCCGCCGCCGAAACCCTCGACCTGACCAGCCTCATCGAGGGCTGCGGCGGCCTCGGCGAAGCCCCCCTGCTGATGGCGGTTGATGGTCTCACCGATCCCCACAACCTCGGTGCCATCCTGCGCAGTGCGGAGGCCCTCGGGGCCCACGGCATGGTGCTGCCCCAACGGCGCAACGCTGGACTCACCGGCTCGGTGGCCAAGGTGGCCGCCGGCGCCCTCGAGCACCTGCCCGTGGCCCGGGTGGTCAACCTGAATCGCTCCCTGGAAACCCTCAAGCAGGAGGGCTACCGGGTGATCGGCCTGGCAGAAGAGGGCAGCGTCACCCTGGAGGAGGCCA
>JBIIRU010000377.1:0-2545 GCA_044341355.1 Cyanobium sp.
ACCTGCGTTGACGCAGCACCAGATCGATCAGCTGCAGCAGGGATGCCGCCGCGGCCGCCACGTAGGTGAGGGCGGCGGCATCCAGCACCCGCTTGACACCATCGGCCTCCTGCTGGGTGGACACAATTCCCGTGCTCGCCAACACCGCCTTTGCCCGGTTGGAGGCATTGAATTCCGTGGGCAGGGTGATGAGCTGAAACACCACCACGGCGCAGCGCCTTGGCAAGGTGATCGAAGTGGTCGCTTAGGAAGCCTTGATGGCGCTTGATCCACACACCCCGCACCCCGTGCGCTCCATGACCGCCTGGGCGTCCTGGGCGCCGCTATGGCCAGATTGCACACCTACTTTGGCGAAACGATGGAACGTGCTACGTAATAGTTCTGCGGCCATCTGATCTAGGTCAATGATCGTCAGATGTAAGCCGATGGCAGAGGCTGGAAGCGGCCCCATTGGATTACAGGGGTGGCACTAATGGATGGAGGTCTTTTCTGCTTTCTAGGCCTCCCTCCCCCCGGTGTGTCCCCAACCACCCCAGATCCCGGCCCGCCGCCTGCCGGCAGCAAGGAGCCCCTGGTTCCGCCAGAATTTCCGGCAACGCCTCTCCCCTGGTCCAGCCTTGATCCCCTTGGCCTCGACCGGCTCGGCCTGGACCAGCTTGGTCTAACCCAGTCCATCGGCGGCCTCGTTCTCGGCCTGATCGCCTTGTTTTCGTCCTATGACCACATCACATTCGCCGGCCGCAGCATCCCCCTCCAGCAGCAATGGGGAATCCCTTTCATCTTTGCCTCGGTGGCGACAGTTTTTACTGGGTGCGTGCAATACGGCGCGCCACTTGGGCGCGACGCTCAATTGGCGACGCGATCCCGGTTACGAGCTGCGAATGAACGCGAAGTCGATCGAAATCGAGCAGATCAAGAAAGAGACCGAGCAGCTGTAGACGAAGTCGGCCGGAGGCCATGGCGCGAGAACGCCAGGCTCAGGATGCTGAACGCCAAAACGAAGACCTTGCTCTCCTACGTCGATCGGCACTGCTTTCCGCCCGAGTCCAACTCGACCCCAATCCCACCAATCGAGACCGGCTCCAGTTCTTAGTGACGCTGCTCGATCAGACGTCGGTACAGGATCCGGAAGTCTGAGGGTAACGTCCGAGTACCAGGAGCTGATCGATCGCGCCGTCACCGGTCTCGCCTGCACCGACTTTGTGCTGCACCCCGGCAGTGCTGGCTGACCCAGAAGACGCCGTAATCAGCGGATCAAACGCCCTGCAGTTGTTCCAGCTGTTGCTCCAGCCGCTGCTTGAGACGACGCTGAACCAAATTGCAGAGATCATCCACCAGGGGGTCGGCCACCGCATAGATCAGCCGCGTACCGTCCCGCTCACAACTCACCAGCCCCGCCCGCTGTAGCTGGCCCAGCTGGCGGCTGATGTGGGACTGGCTGAAGCCGGTGGCCTCTATCAGGGAGTTCACATCCATGGCCCCGCCATGCTTGAGCTGGCAGAGCATCTGCAGGCGGGCGGGCTCGCTCAGCAGCCGGAAGAAGGCGCTGAGTTCATCGAGCAGCTGGGGACTGGGCAGGGACTGGGGCGGGGTCCGGCGCATGGACGGGCTTATATGTCGATACACGCATTATGCACAAAGTGCGCAGGGCGTGGGCCTGAAGCTCGCAGCGTCCCGGACAACCGAGATCGCCTTAACGCCCATAATGCGGCTATACTCATAAAAGTTGGTGAAAGACCGCCCATGGCCGTGGCTGCCGCTCCCGCCTTGTCGCTCTCGGCCGCCGCCGGTGGTGGCTGCCTGCTCTTTCGCCAACTGTTCGACGCCGACACCGGCACCTTCACTTATCTGCTGGCCGACGTGCCCAGCCGCAAGGGGGTGATCATCGACACGGTCTTCGAGCAGCACGGCCGCGATCTTGCCTTGATCCGCGAACTGGGCATCGAGCTGGTGGCCTCGATCGACACCCACGCCCATGCCGATCACGTGACCGGCAGCTGGCTGATGCACGCAGCCACCGGCTGTGCCATCGGCCTGGCCGCCGCCACCGGCGCCGAGAACGTCACCCAGCCCTTGGCCCATGGGGATTCGATTGTCTTTGGCGGCCGAGCCCTGCAGGTGCGTGCCACCCCCGGCCACACCAATGGCTGCCTCAGCTTCGTGCTCGACGACCAATCAATGGCCTTCAGCGGCGATGCGCTGCTAATGCGTGGTTGCGGCCGCTGCGACTTCCAGCAGGGCAATGCCCACACCCTCTGGGCCTCGATCACCGAGCAACTGCTGACGCTGCCGGAGTCCTGCATGCTCTATCCCGGCCACGACTACACCGGTCGGAGTGTCACCTCAGTGGCCGAAGAGAAGGCCTTCAACCCACGCCTGGGTGGTTACGCCAGCGAGCGGGATTTCGTGGGCCACATGGAGAACCTGAAGCTCCCCCATCCCCACAAGATCGCCGAAGCCCTGCCCGGCAACATGCGCTCCGGCAAGCCCCGCGAATTGGCCACCGCTGCCGCCTGGGCGCCCCTGGCCCGCAGCTATGCCGGCC
>JBIIRU010000378.1:0-2544 GCA_044341355.1 Cyanobium sp.
GTTGCTGCGCAGATTGCTGAGCAGCGCCAGGCCTTATCGGCACAGAGTGGCTGGACCACTCGCGGGCCTGAGGTGTTGCGCATTGTCATCGCCTGCCTTGTACTGGCCTTCGGTTTCGCTGCCTTTGCTCAGCCAACGCCCTCCGGCCCCCTGCTGATCGACAGCATTGAGCAGAAGCTGGGCCACTTCAGCCGTAGGTCCCTGTTCCGCAAATCCGGCACATCCAGCGTATTTGCTAAGAGCACACTGAAACAGCCCTTTTGGTTGCGTAGATTGTTTTCGCGCAGACCCCCAAAACCAGCGAAGAACTTCAAGGTCAAAGGCTCCTCAGAACGAAAGGAGCTCGACTACATCGATGCCGTTCTATCGAAAGATTCTAGAGATTCCTAGAAACACTTCCACACTTCACCCCTGCCGCAGCCAGGCCGCCGCCTCGCAGGCGTGATAAGTGAGGATCAGATCGGCGCCGGCCCGCTTGAAACTCAGCAGGGTTTCCAGGGTCACGGCCCGTTCATCGATCCAGCCGCGCTCGGCCGCCGCCTTCACCATCGCGTATTCGCCGCTCACGTTGTAGGCGGCGATCGGCTGCTCGGTTTCTTGGCGCAAGCGATAGATGATGTCGAGGTAGGCCAGCCCAGGCTTCACCATCAGGATGTCGGCCCCTTCGCTCTCATCGAGCTGGCATTCCAGGATCGCTTCGCGGCCATTGGCCGGATCCATCTGGTAAGTGCTCTTGTCCTTCGGGATCGGCTTGCCGGAGTTGGCGCGCGGGGCCGAATCGAGGGCCTCGCGGAAGGGTCCGTAATAGGCGGAGGCGTACTTGGCGGTGTAGCTGATGATCCCCACATGTTCGAAACCCTCCTCATCGAGGGCTTCGCGGATGGCGCCCACCCGGCCGTCCATCATGTCGCTCGGGCCGATCAGATCAGCTCCGGCTCGGGCCTGGGCCACGGCCTGCTGGCAGAGGATCGCCACCGTTTCATCGTTGAGCACCACGCCCTCGCTGCTCACGATGCCGTCATGGCCGTCGCAGGAATAGGGATCGAGGGCCACATCGGTCATGATCGCCATGGCTGGATGCACCTGCTTCAGGCGCCGGATCGCACGGGGAATCAGGCCATGCTCGTTGAAGCATTCGGCGCCATCCTCGCTTTTGAGCCCGTCAGCCACCTTGGGAAACAGCACGACGCAGCGGATGCCCAGATCCCAGGCGCGTCCCACCTCGTCCACCAAACCCTCCAGGCTCCAGCGCTGGGCCCCGGGCATGGCACCAATCGGCTCGTTGCTGGCCCCCTCGTGCACGAAGAGGGGATAAATGAAATCGGTTGCCCTGAGGTGGTGCTCCCGCACCAGGGCCCTCAGGGCTGGCGTAGCCCGCAAACGACGCGGGCGGTAGGTGAGCTCCATCGGCGGGGACCGGCTGGGCGGATCTTATCGGCCTGGTTCCTCCCAGGCCGCCGCCGAGGCAGTGCGGCCTTGGGGCTGGGGGTTCAAAGGCGGGCGGCGCTGATCCACTCCTGGCGTGGATCGGCGCTGCGGGCTTGGCGCAACTGCTCCAGCAACTCCCGTTCCCGATCGCTCAGGTTCGGGGGCAGCTTCAGCACCGGAGTCAGCAGCAGATCACCGCGTCCTTCCTTGAGGGGCCAGCCTTTGCCCTTGAGTCGCAGGCTGCGGCCCAGGGTCATGCCAGGAGGCACCTGCACGCTGGCTTCGCCGTCGGGGGTTGCCACGGTGACCTCGCCGCCGAGGGCCAGTTCATCAAGGCTGAGGGGCAGTTCGGCCCGCAGCTGGTCGCCATCCAGACGCCAGATCGGATGGGTGGTCAGTTTGAGATTGAGGTAGAGATCTCCACGGCGGCCGGTGCCGGGTTGCGAGTTGCCCTTGCCCTTGAGCCGCAGGCGACTGCCGGGCTTGACCCCGGGCGGGATGCGCACCTGCACCTTTTCTTGGTTGACCGCCAGGGTGCGTTCGCAGCCCCGGAAGGCGTCGGCGTAGCTGAGCTGCAGGGTGGCTTCGGCATCGAGGTTGACAGCGCCACCGCGGCCGCCGCCGGGAAAGCCCCCACCTGGAAAGCCGCCCCCTGGAAAACCGCCACTGGGGAAGCCGGAACCGAAGCCGCCGGGAAAGCCAGCTCCCGCCCCCGAGAAGCCTCCGCCCGCCGGCCCGCCGGGGCCACCAAAGCGGCCGAGCAGGTCGTTGATGAAGTCGTCGAAATTGCCATAGCGGCCGAAATCAACGTCCACACCGGCCGGTCCCCGGCCCGTACCGCCGCCCATCTGGCTCCAATATTGGCCAAATTGCTCATATTTGCGCCGTTTATCCGGGTCGGAGAGCACCTCATAGGCCTCGCTGATCTCCTTGAAACGGGCTTCGGCCGAGGCGTCCCCGGGATTTACATCGGGGTGATATTCGCGAGCCAGCTTGCGGAAGGCGCGCTTGATGGCGTCGGCATCGGCACTCCGCTCAACCCCCAGCACCTTGAAATAATCCCGATATCCGTTTGCGCTCATCGCGGGGGGGCAGGCGAACAGGCCGGCAGGGGCA
>JBIIRU010000379.1:0-2522 GCA_044341355.1 Cyanobium sp.
CAGCTGCCCCTGCCGATCCTGGAGCGGGCCTGGGTCACCCAGTTGGACATGCGCACCCTGTTTGCCTGGTGCGTTTTTGAAACCTACGAGCAAACCAGCGCTGCTTTTTACGAACAGGATCCCCTTGGGGCCTGTCCTGGCAGTCCAGCCGCCGAAGCCTTCGACGCCTTTCTGCTTTCTTGTGGCTTCCACCTGCTTGATGTCACCCCCTGCGCCGATGGAAGGCTGGCCCATGCCATCGCTTTCGCCCTGCGCCTGCCCTACAGCTCGGTGCGGCGGCGGCCCCATGCCGGTGCTTTGTTTGACGTCGAAAATACGGTCAATCGCTGGGTCAAGACCGAGCACAGGCGTTACCGGGAGGGTCGTCCCAATCCGGCCCATGAGGACACCCGCTACTTGAAGGTTGTTCTCTATCACTTCAGTTCCCGCGATCCAGCCCATGAGGGCTGTGCGGCCCATGGCAGTGACGACGCCGCTGCGGCAGCTTGCGGTCTGCAGCGTCTTAGCGATTTTCAGGAGGCCGTTGAGAACAGCTTCTGTTGCGGGGCCTCCGTTGATCTGCTCTTACTCGGCATCGACACCGATACCGATGCCCTCAGGGTCCATGTGCCTGGCCTCGATGGCACGACCCGCCTCGATCGTTGGCTGGATGCGGAGGCGGTTTATCAGGCCACCCGTGACCTCAGCGCCCAACAGGCTTGGCAGCGAGTCGAAGCCATCGTCCAGGAAGCTGCCGCCTCCACCCCCGACCCGGGCATGGTCAAACTGATTGCCCGTCTGTTGGCCAATAACTTCTCCCAGATAGATTACGTCCGTCAATACCATCATGATTGCCATTACGCCGATGTCGGCCACGCTGAAAGATTCATTGGGGTGGGAATCGGCTTCAAGGAAATACACCTGCGCAATCTCACCTACTTTGCCTACATGGATACGGTCGAAGAAGGTGCTCCTGACCTAGATGTGGGTGTCAAAATTTTCCGGGGACTGAATGTTTCCCGAGGACTTCCCGTTCCGGTTGTTGTGCGTTTCGATTATCACGGTACGGTCCCTGGAGCTAGGGAACGGGCGATTCGCCATGCCGAACGGGTGCAGGCAGCCATTGAAGAACGCTATCGTGATCTTTATTCCCAGGGTTTATTGCATGCCCTGCTCACTGTTCGCGATCAGGACCGCCATGTGCCAGCGGAAGCAGTAGGCTCAACCATCAGCTTCACCACCGCAGGAGGACATTAAAATGTTGATATGTAAAGTTGTTAAGCCTCTCGTTTCTACCAATCGCATTCCTGATTTTGAACACAAACATCTTCAGGTTGTTCTCGATGGCAGTACCCAGAAGGTTGCCGTTGACGCGGTTGGCTGTGTGCCAGGCGATTGGGTGATCTGCGTAGGCAGCTCTGCGGCCCGTGAGGCCGCTGGCAGTAAGTCCTATCCCAGCGACCTGACCATCGTCGGCATCATTGACCATTGGGATCCGGAGGCTGCCAAGGTCTTGGCCAGCAATGCCGCTCCGGCGTCAGCAGCAGCGACCGCGAACGGGGGTAAGGCCTGATGGAAATCATGCAGGTGGCCGGTTCCTTGGTTTGCACCCATCGGGTCGACGGTCTGAGCCACATGAATCTGCGAATCCTGCGCACGCCCAAGGGCAAGCTCAGTGTTGCGGTGGATCCCGTAGGTGCCGCAGATGGAAACTGGGTTTTTACCGCCAGTGGCAGTGCCGCCCGTTTTGCTTGCCCCGATCCCGCCATCCTGACCGACCTGACCGTCGCCGGGATCATCGATTTCTGGGAACCCGATGGGTAAGTGTTGCCCCCTCCTTTGATCCCCCCTGGGCTTGTTTTCGGTTCTTCCCTTTTTTCCCTTCCTTCTTGCCATGGCCAACAGCACCCCACGATCCGGCCGCAGCCCTGCCCGGCGACGGGTTGCCAGTAGCTCCGCCCGCGCTGCGGCCAAACCCGCCCAGCCGGTGGAGGCTCCGGTGGCCAAAGACGAACCGGTGACCCTGCCCCTTGCCTACGACCTGCCTCCCCCAGTTACGGAGGCCCCCTCCGAGCCCCCTGGGGCAACGCCGGCCGATCCGCTGCTCTTGCCCAGCCAGGACAAGTCCGCTGCAGTCATGGCCTATGGGGTCACCGTGGAGGTCCAACCCGTTAAAGACCTAACAGTTGCGGACGAAGCTCCCGCTTCCCGTGCCTTGCCCGCGGCCACCAGCGGGCCTTCGCCAACCAACCGCAGCGCCCCCCCACGGGCGACCCGATCGGTTCCTTCACGCTCCAGCCGATCCCGCAGCTCCGCCTTGGCTGCCACAGCAGCCAAGGCGGCTTCGGTAGCTGCCCCTGCCAACGGCTCAGGCCAGCCGGCGCAGGGTGGCGCTCTCAAGGCTGGCAGCCCGCCTGCCGCTGGTGGGTCTTCCCTCAGCGGCGGCACCCCGACCCGTTCCCCGTTTTCCCTTATCCCTTTTCCTATGGCCTCCTCAGTGCAGGGCATTGCCCTCGGCATGATTGAAACCCGCGGTCTCGTGC
>JBIIRU010000380.1:0-2520 GCA_044341355.1 Cyanobium sp.
GGTCCTTGATCACTTCCCGGTAGATGCGACCCCGCAATTGCCGCTGTTCCGCCGCCGGCAGGGTGCTCCAGGGTTGGCCGAACTGGCTCTGGGCCAGTTTCTGGGCCAGCAGCAGTTCCAGCCGTTCTTTCATTTCCCGGGCCGCCTTGTTGGTGAAGGTGACGGCCAGCACCTCGGCCGGATCGACGCCGTGGTGGCCGATCAGGTGGGCGATGCGGTGGGTCAGGGCGCGGGTTTTGCCGCTGCCGGCACCGGCCACCACCAGCAGGGGCCCGGTGTGGTGATCGACGGCCTTGCGCTGGGCGTCGTTGAGGCCGGCGAGGAAGCTCATGGGTTGATCGTATCGAGGCCCGTTGCTGATGTTGGACGGGGATCTACATTGACCCTGCCCCAAGACCCGGCAAGCGTTGGCCCAGGGAACAGCGTTGCCCCCCATCCCGATTTTCATCGGCTACGACTCCCGCGAGCGCGCCGCCACCAACGTGCTGATCGACAGCCTGTATCAGCAGAGCAGTCGGCCCCTGGCGATCACGCCGATCGTGAACAGCCAGTTGCAGTCGCTATTTTGGCGCGAGCGAGATCCCAAACAGAGCACCAGCTTTTCTTTCACCCGCTTCCTGGTGCCTGCGCTGATGGGCTATCAAGGCTGGGCGATATTCATGGATTGCGACATGCTTTGTCGCGGTGACATCAGTGAACTTTGGGATTTGCGCGATGATCAATATGCCCTGCTTTGTGTTAAGCACGAACATGTGCCCAACGAGACTGTCAAATTTCTGGGCGAGGTGCAAAGCCCCTATCCCAAAAAGAATTGGAGCTCTTTGATGTTGTTCAACTGTTGCCGTTGTACAGCTCTGACTCCTGAGTATGTCAACAGCGCCAGTGGCTTGGATCTGCATCGTTTCCACTGGCTCGCCGGTGATCACGAGGTAGGTTCCCTCCCCAACCGCTGGAATCACCTGGTGGACGTGCAGCTCGCACCGCAGGCCAGCGCTGAGGATGGCGGGCCAATCCTGTTGCATTGGACCCTGGGGGGGCCCTGGTTCCGGGAACAGCGAACGATGGGAGGGCCGTTGGCGGCCGAGTGGTTCGGGGCCAGGGATGATGCCCTGAGCCTGTGGGACTGAAGCAGGGGGGCGCCGGCCAGCCCCGCCTCAGCGTCGTGACCGTGTGCATGAATCGCCGGGACCACCTTTGGCGTTCGGCCCCCGTGGTGGCCCAGCTCCCCTGGCATGACGAGCACCTGGTCGTCGATTGGAGCAGCCGCGAACCCCTGCGCCGCGAGGACCTCCCCCCTGATCCCCGCCTGCGGCTGCTGCGGGTCGAGGGTGAGGGCCGTTGGAACCTTTGCCGGGCCTATAACTTTGGCTTCGCCCAGGCCACCGGCGAGCTGATCTTGAAGTTGGATGCCGATGCCTGGCCTACCAAGCGCTTTGATCCGGCGGCGGCCCTGTTGCAGGGGCTCGCCGCTGACCCCAGCCAGCGGCAGCTGCTGTGTGCCTTTGGCAGCGGGCCTGAGGGGCGCAAGGGTCAGTTCCTGATCGAGCGGCGCCTGTTGGCGGCGGTGGGCGGCTTCAATGAATTGCTGGTGGGGTACGGCTTTGATGACAAGGATTTGCAGGCTCGGCTGGGGATGCAGCTCGGTATCCAACCGGCGCCGATTCCGGAGGCTTGGTTGGCGGTGATTGCCCACTCCGACGTTGAGCGCGCCGAACGGGGAGCAGGCGTTGGGGCCGGCAGCATCGCCAGCAACCACGGCGAGGCGGCGATGCGGGCCACCCGGCTGGCTAACCGACTGGTGGCGGCCCATTGCCCCTGGGGGCCCCGCAGTCGGGCCAGTCGCTATCAAGAAGAGCAGCCAGGCTGCTGGCGGGTCGAGCCCGCCTCGGTGCCCCACCCCCCTGGGGCCGTGGCCGCTGAGATCGAGCATGCCTGCCGCATGACTTTCTGGGGCCATTTCCTGGCGATACCCGAGCCGTTCCTGGAGGTGTTGCCCTATCGACTCTTCCCCCCTGCCCGTCGGGGGGTGTGGCAGGTGCGGCTTTGGCATCGGCTCTGGTGGTACACCGGCCGGCAGCTGCTGCAGCTGCCGGTGCGCCTCGTGGTGGGGGCCATGGAGTTGGCGCGGCGACGCCAGGGCAGGCCCGGGCCCCAGGGCGGCGGTGCCCCAAGGCTGGGTTCATGAGCCTCAGCATCGTCACCGTTTGCATGAACCGGAGCCACCACCTGTTGCAGTCGGCGCCACGGGTTGCCGCCCTGCCATGGCATACCGAGCACCTGGTGGTGGATTGGAGCAGCCGCCAGCCGCTGCGGCGCGAGCAGCTGCCCCCGGATCCCCGTTTGCGGCTGCTGCGGGTGGAGGGAGAGCGGCAGTGGAATCTCTGCCGGGCCTACAACTTCGCCGTAGCCCAATCGAGGGGCGAGCTGATCTTGAAGCTGGATGCGGACGCCTTGCCCTCAGCCCGCTTTGACCCGGGCGCGCCCCAGCTGGTGGTGGCGGATCGCCCCTGCGCCTTTGGC
>JBIIRU010000095.1:0-8678 GCA_044341355.1 Cyanobium sp.
CGCCGATCTGTTGGCGGCCGTACTGCCCCTCGAGCAACGCTGGCTTGAGCACCAGGCCCAGGAGCATCACCAGTGGAGCGTGGATTTGGAGGCGATGGGCTGGTCGGTCCAGGCGCGTTCTTGGGAGGAACGGCTCAGTTGGCGGCTTGAGCCCCCCCTGCTGCGGCGCTGGTTTTCGCCAGGGGCTTCCTATCGCACCCACCTGGAGCAGCTGCTCGAACCAACGGTGACGGCTGCCATGGAAGCCCTGTTCCGCAGCGCGCCTGGGGCTGCAGGGCCCCAACGCCTGCGCCACACGCTGGTGATCGCCCAAAGGCATCGAGCTGCCGTATCAAACAACGAAAAACCCGCATAAAAAAGCCCCAGGAATTCCTGGGGCAGCCATCGACAAGAATTGACGAGGACGGGGCTCACCAGAGGCCGCGAATCGGTTCCGCAGGAGCCGGTGCGGGCTCAGGACGCATGGCCACGGGCTCGGAAACTTGGTTGGCCTGGATGCAGGCGGGCAGGAAGACGTACCAGGAGAGCAGGGATGTGCACTGGGCGGTGCCGGGCTTGCAACGGCCTTCGGCGCAAATATTTTGGGCGCCGGTGTAGGTATTACAGAAATCAGCCAAACGGAAATCGGTCGGGAGTGATGACAGGATTCCGAAAGAAGACAGCTTGCCATCGGCAGCATCGGCAATGATGGCCGAACGAAGCGCCTGAACCGCATAGGTGTTCATGCTCCAGTAGGGGAAGTAGCTGGCGGTAGCGTTCTTCAAGAATTTAACGCCAGCGTCTGAGTAGAGGAACTTGGAGACCGCAACAACGTTAACGTCGTAATTCTTCTTAAAGCCCTCGCGCACCTCAGTGGCTGACCAGCCAGAACGCTGGATGCCACCGGCAAGGCCCCGATCGGTGATGCTGCCGTCCTTGACGAAGGTGGCGAAAGCGGACTGGGGCGTAGACCAAGTGGCCGCGCCGGTGTTCCAGCGGACCGGGTAAGCGGCAGCCTGAACGGAGAGGGGGAGAGCTGCGGCGGTGACGGCCGTTCCCAGGAGGAGACCAGCAAGCAGGCGCTTGGACACGGTGAATCAAAAGGGACTTCGAAATCAATCTACCGAAAAGATGGCCAATCCACCTAACTGATCGTCAAGTTGTCCTTCTGCACACCCTTGCCATCCAGGCATCGAGATCACCAGATCACGCCGACGATCCAGCACCACCGCCGCGCCCAATGGGCGAAGGCCTTTTCCTAGCAAAGGATTCCTATTGAGACCAGGCCTAAGACAGCCCAAGATCATTGAGAATCTGGTCGGCCATGGTTTCGGCAGTGACTTTACGGTAAATGTATTCAAGAACACCTTTTTCGTCGACGACAAAGGTGTGGCGCATCATGCCCATATACTCTTTTCCCATAAATTTCTTCAATCCATAGCTTTCAAAAGCGCTGGCCACGGGGCAGGGCTCGGCGTCGGTGAGCAGGGTGAAGGGAAGCTCATACTTTTTGATGAACTTGCCGTGGCTCGCCGCCGGATCCTTGCTGATGCCGAGAACCTTGATGCCATGGGCTTGAAACCGGTCCCATCGATCACGAAAATTGCAAGCTTCCTTGGTGCAGCCGGGAGTATCGTCCTTGGGATAGAAATAAATTACGACTTTTTTCCCTTTGAAATCCGCCAGAGACACGGGCGCACCGGACTCATCGGGCAGGGTGAAAGCAGGGGCGGGATCACCGACAGCGAGGGACATGGCCTGGGCATTGGCTGGGGATCCAACCTAGGAAGGGCTGGTGCCACCCCGGCGGCAGCCCACTCCTGGGTCCTGGGGGGGCCTCAGGGCGACTAGAGCCGCAAGACAAAGGTCCGGTTCATGCTCAAGAGGGATTCCCCACCGAGCCAGGGATGGGCCGATCAGTGGCTTGAGGATTGGCGCGTCCCCACCCGTCAGCACCAAACGGAGACCGTCTTGCTCACACTCCAGGGCGGCGGCCACAATGGCCGCCGCCAGACCCTTGCTGACACCGACCAACATCGCTTCCTGGGTTTCCAGGGGCCAGGGTTGCTGACCGCCGCGGCTCAGGGCCCCAAAGCCCCGGCCAGGTGCCACCAAGCTGTCAGGCAACCCGGCGGTGCCAGCCGCCATCGCCTGCCACTGCAGCGCCAGGCCAGCCAGCAGGCGTCCGCCGATGAAACGGCCCGATCGGGCTATCCGGTTCAAGCTGAGCACCGTGCCCGCATCAACCACCAGCAAGGGTCCAGACCATCGTCGCCATGCCCACCAACTGGCCAGGGCCCGATCAATGCCAAGCCAAGGGGGCACGCCGTCCAGGGGAACCTCATATAGCGCCAACCGAGCAGTGGAGGAGAGACCAGCGATTTCAGGTACCGTACCAACCGCCGCCCAAGCCACGGGGGCGACTGCGGGGGGTAGGGATTCGGAGGGGGGAGGGGTCTCCCAACTGATCAGGGCTCCAGGATTTCGGGGGTCTGGGGTAGCCCAATGCCAGCGGCTGTTGCCGATAACGAGCCAGCGGACCTGGCCCCCATCCACCTCAGATTCCCTCTCCCAACATTCCTGGCAGATGGATGCCACATTCCTGATGTAAGCCGCCGAAACGGGTGGCCCGGCCGGTCAGGGTGCCATCTTCTGGGCCACTGGAATGCCAGTCACCAACCGTGGAGTAACCCTGCTCAAAAAGCGGATGCTGGGGAAGATCGTATTCTTGCATATAATAATAAACATCTTGCTTTGTCCATGATAACAAAGGCCGCAGAGACCAAAGCCCCCTTACCGAATCCAAGGGTGACATGCCGCGACGGTGATCGGTTTGTCCACCGCGTACACCACTGGCCCAACAATGCACATCGAGATCGTGGAAGGCACGATCGAGGGGATGGACCTTGCGGATCTGGTTGTAGAGCTGCCGATCTTCAGCCTCGCTGGATTCCCAAAGGCGACCGTGGATCGCCTCCATCCGGGCCGGCGAAAGATCGGACTGCACTACCCGCAGATCAAGGGGGAGTCGCTGGAGCAACTGCTCGGCATAGCGATAAGTCTCAGGGGGAAGATACCCCGTATCCACCCAAATAACTGGAATTTTAACCCCACCAAGGCTTTGGGCCAACTGGCTCACTTGATGCAGCAACACTGCCGACTGAATGCCAAAGCTGGTGGTCAGCGCGAAGTGTTCACCAAAAGTGTCCCAACCCCAGCGCAATCTTGCCAGCGAATCGCGGGATTCCAGCCAGCTACGGGATTTATCGGGATCCAGGGGCTGGCCGGCGCGATCGCTGGCGCGGTCCAAGGAGCCTCCAACCGCAGCTGATTCACCGGAGATCGCTGGGATCGTCAAGGCTGGGATCTTCAAGGCTGGGATTGCCACGCCATCATCATGCCGTCCCGGAGATCCCAAGGTAGGTTCTTGAAGATGCAGCAGCCTTGGATCCAAGACGCCGATACCAGCCCATCCCAAAGGGGATCTGGATTAGATCCGATTGTGATCGCCGGAGGAGGCTTCGGGGGCCTTTACACCGCCCTGGCCCTTGCCGAACAACCAATCCATCCTCCGCTGTTGCTGATCGAACCCAACGACCACTTTGTTTTCCTGCCCCTGCTCTACGAGTTACTGAGTGGTGAGTTGCGCCGCTGGCAGATCGCACCCAGCTATCAATCCCTGCTTGCCGGCAAGGGCATCGGTTGGCTCAAAGACAAGGTGGACCGAATCGATACGAACAATCGCCAGGTCCACACGGCTCAGGGCCATACGTTGGGCTACAGCCGCCTTGTCCTGGCCACCGGTGCCAGCAGCGATGCCTTCGGTGTTCCCGGAGTCAAAGAGCACGCCCTTGGCTTCCGCACCCTTGCCGATGTCGAACGCCTGCAGGCACTGGTGCGCAGCCTGCGCAACGGCCCCTTGAGGGGCCAACGGGTAGCTATAGTGGGGGGTGGCCCCGGCGGCGTGGAGCTGGCCTGCAAGTTGGCCGACATGCTTGGGGATCGGGCCGGCATTGAGCTGATCGAGCAGGGAGCTTCCCTGCTGAACGAATCGCGCGCTTTCAATCGGGAGCAGGGGCTACTGGCTCTACAGCGTCGCGGGGTACGGATCCGCTGCGGCACCAGGGTGCTGGCCGTAAAGGGAGGGCATCTGGAATTGGCCCCTGGCGGCGGAGGGCCCGAAGTGCATTCCCCAGAAACACTGGCGGTCGCCGCTGTGATCTGGACGGCCGGCCTGCGCTGCCAGCCACCGGGGCTGCTGCCAGCCGCCGCCTGCGACAACCGCGGCCGCCTGCTCTGCAGCTCCGACCTGCGACTTCAAAACTACGCCGACATCTTTGTTGTCGGCGACCTTGCCCGAATCCAGGACGCGCCCGGGACGACCCCCCAGGACCCTGGCCCTGAAGCCCCCACCACCGCCCAGGTGGCTTTCCAGGCGGCCCGTGTCTTAGCCGCCAATATTGGCCACTCCCTGGCTGGGGAAGCCCTGGAAACCTTCGCCTGGAAAGACCTCGGGGAAATGCTCTCCCTGGGGCTGGGGGAGGCAAGCCTCACCGGAGCCGGCTTCACCCTGGCGGGTCCGGGGGCCTATCAGCTCCGGCGGTTGGCCTATTTGGCCCGGTTACCCGGCCTACCCCTGCAGATTCGGGTGGCGGCTGGTTGGTTAGCTGGCAACGGCGGCACCGGGACAAAACCTTGAAGCAAAGTGTCCTGGTGGGCCGAACGGCCGGACTACGCCCCAGTGAAAGGCGGCGTCTTGAGCAAATCTGTCATCGGCGCCATCCCTGCGATTCGCTCGCAGACGAGCTCACTCTGCACCGTCTAGCGGCGCTCTGTCTGAGGCTGGAAACCCCCCTCACCCTGGCGGTGGATGGCCGTGGGGTCTGCCGTTTTCTATGGGTTGGGGAGCTCGACGCACCAACGCCCTCCGAGCCCCTGGCAGCGACGGGTCGTCGCCGCGAGGATCCCCATCGCCTAATTACCTGCGCAGGCACCGCCCGCCATCCCCTGCTCCATCCAGGTGAGCGCGAAGGTCTGATGGGGTTGGATCTGAAGCCCACCAGCTGGTTAAGGTTCGGGCCCAGCCCCGGCGCCGGTGGTCGCTGGCCGGCCAGCCTTAGCGTTCCGGCCTCGCTGGGGGCCAGTGCCTGGTCCTGTCTGCGCGAAGACGACCTGTCCAGCCTCTGCGGCCTAGATCCGCAGGCAGTGGCCCCAGACCAGGCCCCCGAAGATCGGGTAGGTAGCCGGGAAACCCGCGACGAGGGCGGTCGTGACAGGGTTTTCATCCTGAGCCTGGGCGACGGCGGCCAGGACTCGGAGCGACGATCGGCCGAGCTGCAAGGGTTGGTGAGCAGTGCCGGCGGCCTCGTCCTCGGCAGTGTGCGCCAAAGACCTAGTCGTCAAAACGGTCCAAATTTATGGGGGGACGGCAAATTGCGGGAGGCTGCTCTGGAAGCCCGAAGAGTCGGAGCCAACTTGGTGGTCACTGACCGGGAACTCAGTCCACTGCAGGCACGCCATCTTGAACGAGTTTTAGACCTTCCTGTCAGCGACCGCAGTGAACTAATTCTCGACATCTTTGCCCAACGGGCCGCCAGCGCCGCAGGTCGCCTGCAGGTGGAACTGGCCCAACTGCGCTATCGCCTGCCCCGGCTCACCGGTCGGGGTCTGAGCCTCTCCCGCCAGGGAGGCGGCATCGGCACCCGAGGGCCCGGTGAAACCCAATTGGAAAAGGATCGCCGCGCCATCGCCCGCCGGCTGGAGCGACTGCAACGGGATGTCCAACGGTTGGGGGAGCATCGAACCCGCCTCAGACAGCAACGCTCACAAAGGAAACGGCTGGCCCTGGTGGGCTACACCAACGCCGGCAAGAGCTCCCTGCTCAACGCCCTCAGCGGCGCCCCGGCCGGCCAGGGGGTCCTGGCTGCGGACCAGCTGTTCGCCACCCTGGATCCGACCACCCGGCGCCTGCATCTAGGCGGTGCCGGCGAGGGGGCCCAGGAAATCCTCATTACCGACACAGTTGGTTTCATTGAGGATCTGCCTCCGGCCCTCTTGGAGGCCTTCCGCTCCACCGTGGAGGAGGCGCTGGAGGCCGATGGTCTGCTGATCGTCGTGGACCTGGGGGATCCGGCCTGGCCCGAGCAACTGCAAGCAGTCCAGGCAATCATGAATCGCTTGGGCGCTGATCGACCCCGGCTGGTGATCGGCAACCAGATAGACCGCTGCCCCAGCACCGAGCTGGAGCGGGCCCAGGCCCTGGTCCCGGACATGCTGTTCGTTTCGGCCACCTCGAGTTTGGGTTTGCAACATCTCTGCCAGCGACTGCAGGCATGGCCCCCGGCCTGCCTGGCCCTGGCGGAGGCGCCATGCCAACATTCAGATGTCTTTTCCCCTGAGGCCATGGCCCTTCAGCTCGGCGATACCGTTCCCGATTTCACCCAGGATTCCCAGCTGGGTCCGATCAATCTTTACGACTTCGCCGATGACCACTGGGTGGTGCTGTTCTCCCATCCCGCTGATTACACACCGGTCTGCACGACCGAACTCGGTGAGGTGGCCCGCCTGCGTCCGGAATGGGAAAAACGCAACGTCAAGACCATCGCCCTAAGCGTTGACTCGGCCGAGAGTCACAAAGGTTGGATCTGTGATATCAATGAGATCCAAAAAACAAGCGTTGACTATCCGATACTTGCCGATCTCGACAAGCGGGTCAGCGATTTGTACGGCATGATCCACCCCAATTCTCTCAACAACCTGACGGTGCGATCGGTGTTCATCATCGATCCCAACAAAAAGCTTCGTCTCCAGATCACCTATCCCGCCAGCACAGGCCGGAATTTCGATGAAATTCTGAGGGTTATTGATTCGCTGCAACTCACCGACAACCACCAAGTGGCCACCCCCGTCAATTGGAAAGATGGGCAAGATTGCGTGGTCGTCCCCTCCATACCGACCGAAGAGGCCAGGGCCAAGTTCCCCAAAGGGGTCACCGAGATCCGTCCCTACCTGCGCATGACCCCCCAGCCCAATCGTTGAACCAGGGCGAAGGCCGTGGCTACCGACCGATGCCGGGATTGGGAACCCAAACTCATGACGCAAAGGTGGCCGTGGCCCCATCCAGACCTCCAGGCGCTGAAAAGGGCCTGACTCCATAGACAGCATGAGGGTTCTTGGTCTGATGAGCGGCACCAGTGCCGATGGCGTAGATGCTGTTTTGGCGGAATTTTCAGGCCGCCCCGACCGCCCCCAATGGCGCATCCTGGCCTCGGCCGCCACCCCCTACGCCCCAGATCTGCGGCGCAGCCTGGTGGCTATAGGTCAGGGTAAGCCCCTTGCGGCCGCCAACCTGCTTGATCTCTCTGAAGCGGTTACCGAAACGCAAGCGCAAGCGGCCCGGGCCTGCGACCCTGGGGGGGAGAGCCAACTGGTGGGGTGTCACGGCCAAACCATTTGGCACCGCCCGCCAACGGCCCAGCGACGGGGCCTGAGCTGGCAATTGCTGCAAGGTCCGCTGCTCGCCGAGCTGCTGGGTCGGCCGGTGGTCTTTGATTTCCGCAGTGCCGATCTGGCCCTGGGGGGCCAGGGTGCTCCCCTTGTGCCTGCCGCTGATGCGGCCTTAGTTGGGGGCATCGGCGGCTGGCGAGCCTTGCTCAACCTTGGCGGTATCGCCAATCTCACCCTGCTGCCTCCCGGAGCCGGACCTGAACGGCGCAACCCTGTGCTGGGCTGGGATTGTGGCCCCGCAAATACCCTTATTGACCTGGCGGTGCAACGCTTCAGTCAGGGGCAGCTCAGCTTCGATGACGAAGGGGCCTGGGCACTGGGCGGCCAGGTCAACGAAGCGTTGATTCAGCAATGGCTACAGGAGCCTTACTTCCTGAAGCGACCGCCCAAATCCACCGGCCGTGAGTTATTTGGCGCCCCCGACCTGGACCAGCGGCTCCGCCAATTGGTCGAGCAGGGCTCCCACGACCCCGCCGACGCCCTAGCCAGCCTCACGGCCTTGACGGCAGCAGTCGTTGCCCAGGATCTTGAGCGGGGCCCTCGCCCCCTGGAACTCTTGGTAGCAGGCGGCGGCGCCCGCAACCGCATGCTGATGGACCAGCTACGACGCCGCTGCCGCGGCCTGGCCGTACGCCCCTTGGCCGACCTGGGCATCGGCGACTCCCAGCGGGAAGCCTTGGCATTCGCTCTGTTGGCCTGGTGGCACCAGCAGGGCCATGCCGGTTCCCTGCCCTCGGTGACCGGCGCCCGTAAAGCTGCAGTTCTAGGTCTCTGGGCCCAGCACCAGAGTTAGTAGCGGCAAGGCGCTCCATCCCTTGAACGTCGCCTAACTCCTTCTTGGGGTTGTGGTACTTGATCAGCCTTGGGTGCGGGGTAAGCGCAGGCGGCGAGGGACCCCTTTGAGGCGGCGAGCGCCCATTCGTTGCTGGCGTTCGAGGATCTCGCGAAAACGGGCGCTGCCGGTGGCGGTCTCCTGACCTTGCTGCCGTTCGATACGGTCCAGACCTTGCTGGATCAGGACCTTGGCCATGTTGCTGACGGTCCGCGACTCCGACTCCGCCAAGCTGGACAACCTTTCACAGACGTCTTCAGGGAGCACCACCTGGATTCGGGGTGACTTGGATCGCCCGCTTGAGGAGGTCTGACGGGTGGCCACGGCTGCAGAAATCTGGCTGCGGAGATCCGCAAGGCTA
>JBIIRU010000096.1:0-8473 GCA_044341355.1 Cyanobium sp.
GCTGGTATGCGCTTGGCGTGGCGCTCATCACCTTTCTGCTGACGGTTGGGGGGTACGTGACCGGCTACGACCCCGCTGTTTCTGGCCTCCAACTGGTGCAACGGGTGCAATGGCTGCCCCAACTCGGCCTGGCTTGGTCGGTTGGCGCCGACGGCCTGTCGATGCCCCTGATCCTGCTTACCAGCTTCATCACAGCGCTAGCAGCCCTGGCCGCCTGGCCAGTGAGCTTCAAACCGAAGCTTTTTTACTTCTTGCTCCTGGCCATGGACGGCGGCCAAATCGCTGTCTTTGCAGTCCAGGACATGTTGCTATTCTTTCTGGCCTGGGAGCTGGAATTGCTGCCAGTTTACCTGCTACTGGCAATCTGGGGCGGCAAAAAGCGTCAATATGCCGCAACAAAATTCATTCTCTACACTGCCGGCAGCTCTCTCTTCATTCTGTTGGCAGCCCTGGCCATGGGCTTTTACGGAGGGGGTACGCCCAGTTTCGAATACAGCGCCTTGATGGCGAAGGATTTTGGCAGCAAATTCCAAATGCTCTGCTATGCGGGTCTTTTGATTGCTTTTGGTGTCAAATTACCGATTGTGCCCCTACATACCTGGCTGCCCGACGCCCATGGCGAAGCCACGGCCCCAGTCCATATGCTACTGGCGGGCATCCTCTTGAAGATGGGTGGCTATGCCCTATTGCGTTTCAACGTGCAATTGCTGCCAGCAGCCCACGTTCAATTTGCGCCGTTGTTAGTGATTCTAGGGGTTGTCAATATCATTTATGCCGCTCTTACATCGTTTGCCCAACGCAATTTAAAGCGCAAGATTGCCTACAGCTCCATCAGCCATATGGGCTTTGTTTTGATCGGCATTGGCAGCCTCAGCGCCCTTGGCACTAGTGGAGCGATGTTGCAGATGGTGAGTCACGGCTTGATTGGAGCCAGCCTGTTTTTCCTGGTGGGTGCCACCTACGACCGCATCCACACCCTCCAACTGGACGACATGGGCGGCATCGGCCAGAAGATGCGCAAAATGTTCGCCCTTTGGACTGTCTGTGCCCTTGCTTCCCTAGCCCTGCCAGGAATGAGTGGCTTTGTCTCTGAGCTGATGGTGTTCGTGGGTTTTGTCACCAGCGAGGCTTACAGCCTGACATTTAGGGTTGTTATAGCTTCCCTGGCGGCTATTGGAGTGATCCTTACGCCGATTTATCTACTTTCAATGCTAAGGGAGATCTTTTTCGGCAAGGAAAATGTCGAGCTGGCTTCCCATGGCAATCTTGTCGACGCCGAACCGCGAGAGATCTATGTAATCTCGTGCCTGCTAGTGCCGATCATCGCCATTGGGCTCTATCCAAGGCTGGTGACAGATACCTACCGCGCCTCCGTTGAGGCCTTAGTGACCCGGGAGGAACAGGCCATGGCCCTTATCAAACCCCTGGCTGCGACGGCTCGCCTACGCGGTGCCCACACCTTTCAGCCAATGGCCGCCTTGAAGGCTCCGGTCCTGCCCCACGCAGCTGGCTGATCTACGAAACACACATACCGCTCTAAGACCGCCCCACTGCCGCGCTCTGCTCCATGCGTCAGCTCAACTTTATCTTGATTTTCAGTTTCGGCCTGGCGATGGTGATGTTCACCCTCGAGAACACCGAAGCCACCACTGTCCATTTCTTGCCGGGCCTCAACACCACCTTGCCCCTTGCCGCCCTATTACTGCTGGTCGGAGGGCTGGGGGCCACCGCTGCTTGGATCTACGCCGTCTGGAGTGGGGTGGTCAAAAAAGTGGAAACCCTCCAAAACGAAGGCGAGCGCGAAGCCCAACAAGTCAGGATCCAAGAACTGGAGAATGACCTACAGCGCTATCGCGCCACGGTGGATGCCCAACTTGGCCTGCTCCCGGCCGCTGGTCAAAGCACCGCCACGGCGGACTAGATGGTTTGACTGGTTAAGGAGGCCGGCGGCCGTTACCTTGTGGCTAACGCAAGCCTGGAGTTGAGCCACCATTGGCAGAAGCGGGCGCCAGGCTTGCCATCCGGTTGCTCCAGGACGCCGCCGTGCGGGGGGAGATTGACCCCTGGGACGTGGATGTTATAGCCGTTGTCGATGGCTTCTTGGACCAATTACACCAACGGATCCAGACCCCTCGGCTCGCAGCGATCAAGGGGGGAAGTTATGAATTCGATCTCGCTGAAACCAGCGAGGCCTTCCTCGCTGCATCGGTGCTGGTTGCCCTGAAGGCGGAAGTGCTCGAGAGCAGCACATTACCTCCAGAACCGTTGCTGGAGGAGGCCTTGGAGAGTGCCGACGACGGGACGGACTGGACCACCGGCCTGCTGGAATTTCCGCGGCGGCCCGAAAGGCACCTGAGCCGCAGGCCAGTCGCCCCGCCACCACTGCAGCGACCAATCACCCTAGGCGAATTAATTCGCCAGCTTGAAGAAATCGCCGAGAGACTGGAATCAGAGCCGGTCAGGCAGCGCCAGAAGCAACGCAGTGGCCGTTACAGCGACAAAGCCGCCATTGCCCAAGTCACTGCCCTGGCCCATCGGGAAAAACTGCCGGAAACCACCGCAGCCCTTGGTTTCTTTCTCCAATCCTGGCCCCTGGCCGACCGCGGCCAATGGCTGGGATTTGACCAGCTAGTGGGAGCCTGGGAAGCGGAGCAAGACAAGGATCCGCTTGAGGACCTTGACCGGGACAGGGTTGGCGTGTTCTGGGCCCTCCTTTTTCTTTGCGCCCAGGGGAAAGTGGATTTGCTCCAGGAGCAGGGATTGTTTGGCCCCCTGAACCTGAGGCGGGTCGCGCCGGCCGACTCCCGAGCCTGGTCTCCGCTTGGGGAGGGGTCAGATGGTGGGCCGGCTCTAAAAGGGCAGGCAGCCTGAAGACCTTGCCTAACATCAACGCTCACTAATGAAGAGCCGAACGCCAATGAAGGCGATGATCCTGGCGGCTGGCAAGGGAACCCGGGTGCGGCCAATCACGCACACGACTCCCAAACCAATGATTCCTATAATGCAGAAGCCAGTGATGGAATTTCTGCTGGAATTGCTGCGCCAGCATGGATTCAACCAGATCATGGTAAATGTCTCCCACCTTTCTGAGGAGATCGAAAACTATTTTCGTGATGGCCAACGCTTTGGCGTACAGATTGCTTATAGCTTTGAAGGCCGTATCGAAGATGGTGAACTCATTGGTGATGCCCTTGGATCTGCAGGCGGTTTGAAGAGAATTCAGGATTTTCAACCGTTTTTCGATGATACTTTTGTCGTCCTTTGTGGGGACGCCTTGATCGACCTGGACCTTGGTGAAGCTGTTCGACGCCACAAGGAAAAGGGCGCCATGGCCAGCATGATCACGAAACGGGTCCCTCCGGATCAAGTCAGTAGTTATGGGGTAGTGGTGTCCGATCCTGATGGTCGGGTACTTAGCTTTCAGGAAAAACCCAGCGTCGAGGACGCCGCAAGTGACATGATCAATACAGGAATCTATATTTTCGAACCCGAAGTATTTGATTTCATCCCCAGCGGCGAGCCTTTTGACATCGGCTCCGAACTTTTCCCCAAACTGGTTGAAGCCGGGGCACCTTTTTTTGCGTTACCCATGGAATTTGAGTGGGTTGACATCGGCAAGGTACCCGATTACTGGCAAGCTATTCGCAGTGTTCTGCAAGGAGATGTGCGTCAAGTACTGGTGCCTGGAGTCGAGGTACGCCCAGGCATCTTTACGGGACTTAATGTGGCCGCAAACTGGGATAAAATCAATGTTGATGGCCCGATCTACGTCGGTGGCATGACAAAAATTGAGGACGGAGCCACCATCATTGGTCCCGCGATGATTGGCCCAAGCTGCCATATCTGCGAAGGTGCAACTATCGATAATTCGATTATTTTTGACTACTCCAGAATCGGACCTGGGGTAAGACTGGTCGAGAAACTCGTTTATGGCCGCTATTGCGTTGATCGAAACGGCGACCACTTTGACTTACAGGAAGCCTCCTTGGATTGGCTGATCACCGATGTCCGACGGCATGATGTTGCGGCCCCTTCTCCACAGCAGAAAGCCCTGGCCGAATTACTGGGAACAGACATCGCCCTCAAGGCCAGTTGAAATCAAGCCAGGTCAACAAGGCTAGGAATGCCGGCCAGGCTCAGGATCTCTGGGATCCTTTCTTCGGCGCGGACGGCCATTAAATGAACCCCCTGGGCCAGGGGACGATAACGCTCGACCTGCTCTGCGGCGATTTTGACGCCTTCTGCCCCAGGGTCCTGGGCCTCCTCCAAGCGCAAGATCAGACCCTCAGGAATGCAGGCGCCTGGCACAACACGATTAATGAAGTGGGCGTTACGCGCGGACTTCAGCAAAAACACGCCCGCCAAAACTGGCAGGCCTAAGGGAGCCGTGATTTCCCCAACGAAGCGGCGCAAGGGCTCAGGATCCATCACCATTTGGGTTTGAATGAATCGTGCCCCAGCCGCATGCTTTTTGGCGATCCGGGACTTGAGTGCGCTCCAGCTGGCCGAATGGGGATCGGCCGCCCCGCCAGCAAACAGGGCAGTGGCCCCATCGGGAAGGGAGCCCTTGACCGGATCCTCACCGGCATTGAACGCCTGGACCTGGCGCAGCAGACGGACCGCTTCAAGATCATTGACCGGACGAGCCTTGGGCTGGTCACCACTACGAACCGGATCCCCCGTCAGACACAACACATTACGAATTCCCAGGGCATGGGCTCCAAGCAAATCGGCCTGAAGGGCCAGGCGGTTGCGATCGCGGCAAGTCAATTGCAGCACCGGCTCAATGCCAATATCCAACAGGCGTCGACAAACAGCCAGGCTGCACATCCTCATCATGGCCCGGCTGCCATCGGTGACATTCACCGCATGGACGCGACCGAGCAAATGGGCTGCAGCCTCCAAGGTGCGCGACACATCCGCCCCTCGCGGCGGGGTCACCTCGGCGGTGATGGCGAATCCGCCACGGGCAAGAACGTTCTGTAACAACTGGAACGAAGCGTTGCAGCCCATCATGACGCCCAACCGTGCCTAAAATAGGGTCTAACTGCTGATTGTCCATGGCCCCCCGCAGCAGAGAGGACAATCTCGGGGCAGGCTCAGCCCAAGTCCCAGGCATGATCAGGGGGGAGAATCAGACTGGCGTAAAAATAGATCAATGGGATGGGCGCCAAGACATCTCCGGGCGGGAACTTGAGATTATTGAACTGCTGGCCACCGGTCAGACCAATCAAGAAATCGCAAGCACGCTGATGATCAGCAAACGAACCGTCGACAACCATGTCAGCAATATCTTTACCAAAACCGGCGCAAAAAACAGAGTCGCCCTCCTAAATTGGGCGATGGATAATGGGAAAATTTGCCGCGATGGTTTCAATTGTTGCCATATTAATCCTCCCCCTTCTCAGCTCTGACATCAAAGGACGGCAACAGATCCCTAAGTTCCGCCTCACTCCACTGCTGCAAAGGATGTCTGGCTAGAGCGGCGTTACTCAACTGATGGTGTCCCGTCAGTTCCTCACCACACCAAGCAGGCAAATTGATGATCTCATCGGGGTCGCCCAATTCAATTTCAGCCACCACCAACGGAGCATTGCTGCCGGCAAACACATCCAGAACCCAAGCTCCGCCTGGAAGATTTAGCCCATAACGCTGTTTGCGCAACTGCTCTGGAGCGAGTTCCAAGAGCTCAAGGGCTTCGCAATGGGGAATCGGATACTCATATTCGAGGCGGGCGAGGGCTGACGCCGAAGGGGCCCCAGGTGGAATTGCCTTGAGGGTGAGCCAGGCTTGGGGTACCGGATCCGATTTCCCCTGGCTGGTTCGTACCCGCAGGGTGAGGCCATCAGCCTGGTGCACCAAGTAGCCCTGACAAATCTCTACCTGCCAGAGACAGTGCTCCCGCCAGCCCTCGCCGACAACAAGGAAACGTCGTTCGATTTCCAGAGGCATGGAACCAGGGGCGGAGGTTGATGATCGGGCCTCAAGACAGGGGGGGCGAAGCCTCCTCGGAGGCAACAGGGGGCTCCGAGTCCAGCAAACTGCCGGCCCAATGCAGTTTGTGGGTCAAGGTGCGGTAATAAGAGGGGCTCTGCTCCAGCTGCAGAAAACAGGTTTGGTGCTGACTTTTTTGCAGGACGCAATGATCTCCGGGTTCTAGAACCCTGGCCTGGGCTCCATCCTTCCAGAGCCTGACGCGACGACCACCCTCCCCGAGGGGCCTGACCGTGAGGCGGGATCCAGGCGGAACGACCACGGCACGGCTGGAGAGACTCATCGGACAGATGGGAATCACCACAATTGCCTCGATGCCGGGATGGAGAATCGGGCCACCGGCAGCCATGGCATAGCCTGTCGAACCGGTGGGGGTGGCAATAATCAAACCATCACCGCGATATTGATCTACGACTTCACCGTCAATCGCCAACTCCAGGCAGCAGGTGGGGGCCACATCTTCAAGGCAGGGCCGAAAGTAAAAATCGTTGAGGGCGCCATGGACCCCATCGCTTTCAAAGCGGGCCTCAAGCATCATGCGACGGTCGATAGCGAAGCGATCTTCCCGTAAACGGCGCCAAAGACCCATGCTTCCAGGCTCTCCCTTAGGTCGCAGCAGGCGCCGATCGTGGGTTAGGAAACCAAGGCTGCCGCCCACGTTGAAACTGAGCAGGGGAACCCCCCAGGGGGCCAGGTGGCGAGCCGCCCCAAGAACCGTGCCATCGCCACCAAAGACAAGGGCTAGCTGGGGCAAAGGGGGAGACTCAGCGGCTAGCAGCTCAGGCAAATCTTGGGCGGTGGGACCTGCTTGAGCCAGCACGACTTGGACACCTTCGCAGGCCAACTCATCAGCACAACGCTGGGCCTCGGCCATGGAAACGTGACTGCCCTGGCGTGAGATCAACCAGAGTCGACGCAGCTCCATGGTGCGGCCTATCGGATCAGGACTACATAAAGGCGTTCACCAGCGCAGCAGATTGAATCGCTCCATATCCACCGTTTCGCGGTTGCGATAAAGGGAGAGCAAAATAGCCAGCCCGACCGCAGCCTCGGCTGCAGCCACGGTAATGACAAAAATCGCAAATACCTGGCCACGCACCAGCTGGCCATCGAGGTAGTTGGAAAAAGCCATCAGGTTAAGGTTGACCGCATTGAGCATCAGTTCGATGCTCATCAGCACTCTCACCGCATTGCGACTGTTGATCAGTCCCCAGACGCCAATGCAGAAGAGAAATGCTGCAACGGTGAGAAAGGCCTGAAGAGGAATGGCATCGGCGGTCATGGAGAACTCCGGAGGGGCACTGAATCGGTGGGTTCGAGGAGCAGGGGGCTACGTTCCTTTTCGATCAAAACCTGGTCGGCGGGCTCACCGGTAATGATGTCGATGCTGAAGACATCGCGCCGGGCCAATACGATGGCACCAATCATGGCCATCAACAGCAGCACTGAAGCCAGTTCAAACGGGAGCAGATAGTCGCTGAAAAGGTGCTCTCCGATACGGATCGTGGCGTCTTCTCCAACGGGGGTGGGACCTGGCAAGGCCCAGGGAGTTGTAAAGGCCACCCGGATCAATAGCCCCAACAGACCGGCGCATACCGCACCGGAAAGGAACCGGCGCAAAGCCATGCCGGGGATCGGGGCCAAGTTCTCCTTTTTGTTCACCAACATGATGGCGAACAGAATCAGAACGTTGACGGCACCGACATAGACCAAAACCTGGGCCGCTGCGACGAAACTGGCATTTAGCAGCAGATAGAGGCCAGCGACCGAAAGAAAGACACCGGCCAGCAGAAAAGCGGAGTAAACAATATTGGGCAGTAAAACCACCGCCAAGGAGCCAAGCACCAAGGTGGATGAGAGAATCACAAAGCAGACTAGCTGCGTGGTGGAAGCGACAGTCATCAGGAGGGCTCGGAGGCTTCGGCGGCAATCACTTGAGTAGGAAGTCTGCCGGCCCGCGGAGCAGTCGGCGAGACCCCATGGGGATCCATTACACCTTTAGGAAGATAGGTCAACTCCTTGAGGGCGAAGACCGCCGGATCTGATGTGACGCTGGTGGGCAGGCGACCGAGGGCAACATTGTCGTAATTAAGACTATGGCGATCGTAGGCGGCTAATTCATATTCTTCAGTCATCGAAAGGCAGTTGGTGGGGCAATATTCAACACAGTTACCACAAAAGATGCAGACACCAAAATCGATCGAATAATTGCGGAGTTCCTTTTTCTTTGTGGCCTTATTCATCACCCAGTCGACGACGGGCAAGTTGATTGGGCAGACCCGAACACAGACTTCGCAAGCAATGCACTTGTCAAATTCGTAATGGATGCGCCCCCGGTAGCGTTCGGAGGGAATCAACTTTTCGTAGGGGTACTGCACCGTGACTGGGCGGCGGCGCAGGTGATCAAAGGTCACCCCCAGACCTTGGGTGATGTACTTGGCCGCACCAACGGCATCGCGGGTGTAATCACCAACTTTGC
>JBIIRU010000097.1:0-8436 GCA_044341355.1 Cyanobium sp.
CCGACGGTCGGGATACACCGACCAACAGTGCTCCGGTTTTTTTGCTCCGCATTCAGCAGCTCATCGAAGAGTCCGGCGTCGGCCACCTGACCACGCTATGCGGCCGCTACTGGGCCATGGATCGGGACAACCGTTGGGATCGAACCGAAAAAGCCTATCGACTGCTAACCGAACCCTCGGAACCCTCACCCCTATCTCCAGCCGAAATTCTGGAAGCTTCCTATGCCAATGGCATCAGTGATGAGTTCCTTGAACCGGTGAGATTATCCCCTGAGCTGATTGCGGCAGGCGACACGATCATCTGCTTCAATTTCCGCCCCGATCGGGTACGCCAGTTGGTCAGAGCCCTAGTGCTGCCGGATTTTGAAGGCTTCCCCCGCCAGCTGCTGACGCCGCTGCACATAGTTACATTCACCCAATACGAACAAGGCCTGCCCGTCGCTGTCGCCTTCCCGCCCGAATCCCTCGAAGGGCTGTTAGGCCAAGTGATATCAGAGCAGGGACTGAGGCAATTTCGTACGGCCGAAACAGAAAAATACCCCCACGTCACCTATTTCATGAATGGGGGAATCGAACAGGCCTTTCCCGGTGAAGATCGCCACCTGGTGCCCTCACCACGGGTCGCCACCTACGATCAATCCCCCGCCATGTCGGCCGAGAAACTGACTGACAGCTGCATTGCTGCCGTCCAAAAAGGCATCTATTCGCTGGTGGTGATCAATTACGCCAACCCCGACATGGTCGGCCATACCGGCCAAATGCAGGCGACCACCGAGGCCATCAGCACTGTCGATGGCTGTATCGGCCGACTGCTGGAGGCCACGAACCGGATCGGAGGAACGATGTTGATCACCGCCGACCATGGCAATGCTGAAGTCATGCAAGGGCCCGATGGACGCCCCTGGACCGCCCACACCACCAACCCGGTGCCCGTGATTCTGGTCGAGGGAGAAAAACGAAAATTACCTGGTCATGGCACCGATGTGCAGCTGCGCGAGCAGGGTGGCCTCTCCGACATCGCCCCAACCTTGCTGGAAATTCTTGGACTACCCAAGCCGGCTAGGATGACAGGGAATTCTTTGATTGAGCCCCTGGGCAGCCCTCAGAGCAGCCGCAGCCTGTCTTCTGCAGTTATCAGCTGAGATCCGACCAGCTCCCAATCACCCGTAGGGTTCCACTCCCACCACCACTGCGACCCCGAACCACGAGACCAAGCATGTTGCGCACGATCGTCTCTTCTGTGTGGATGCTTTCCGCGGCCCTCCTGATCACCAGCGTGCTGTTGCATAGCCCTAAAGGCGATGGCATGGGCGGTCTGTTCTCCACCGGGAGCTCCATGTTCACTAGCGCCCGTAGCGCCGAGGCTACGCTTAACCGGGTCACCTGGACCCTGTTGGGACTGTTCCTGGGGCTGGCGGTTGTCCTCAGTGCCGGCTGGGTGGGCTGAGGCCATGGCAGGGACCAGTCGTCGTCTTGCCTTGAGAACCCTTTGGGATAGAACTCTGGTGCCCCTGTTCTCGCTTGCGTTTATTGGGCGAAGCGCCGGCAGTGCCCAAGCGGCAACGCCATCCAGCGGCGATGCCAAATGGCAACTCAGTGAAGCCGCTTGGAAAAAGCGACTGAGCCCAGCCGCTTTCCAGGTGTTGCGCCAACATGGCACTGAGAAACCCTTCAGCAGTCCCCTCTACCAAGAGCAACGCACCGGTCAGTACCTTTGTGCCGGCTGCCAATTACCGCTGTTTGCCTCCGCAACCAAATTCGACAGCCGAACCGGTTGGCCCAGCTTTTGGCAACCCCTGAACAACGCCATTGCGACAAGCCAAGACTTCCGGTTGCTGATTCCGCGCACCGAATATCACTGCCGGCGTTGCGGCGGCCATCAGGGGCACGTGTTCAACGACGGACCCCGGCCCACTGGCAAGCGCTATTGCAACAACGGTGTCGCCCTGACCTTTCAAGCCGCCAAGGCTAGTTAAAACCGCATTCCTGGGACGCAGCTCCGGGGCCAGGGAGGCAAAGCTTGCTAAAGTGTTGATCCACTGACCGAAGTCATGGGCAGCCCCATCAGCCTGGAAACGTTTCTGGCCAGAGCCAGGGCTAGGTTTGGTCAACATTACGACTACAGCGGTATTGTCTACAGGAGCTATAAAAGTCCCATTCTGATCCGCTGCACAACCCACCCGGTCAAACCAATAAATATTACCCCAGAAAAACATTTGCAGACCAGTGGTGGTTGCAAGTTTTGTTTGCGCGAAAGTCGGATTCGCATGCTGGATCGCGAACTACTGCGGGAGCCTGCCGTTCGTCCCGACAACCTCAGCGATGCCCTGCTCCACAAGCAAGCCAAGGAGGGAGCCAAGTCTGGGGTGTGAGAAAAGCAACTTTTCAGGGGTGGGTTGGCGCATCAATGAGTCCCGCCCCAAGAACAGGTAATCCCTGGCTACATTGGCTGAAGTGAATGTATTGAATGACTTTCACTTAAGCAAGCAATTTGCATTGCGCCGAATGCGATTGCGCAGATGGCGACTCCAGCCGAAGCCTGCGGCAGCACCAAATAGGGGCAGTGGTCCGGGTACGCCATTGGTGGGACCGGATGAAGGTAGACTTGCGACACGGAAACCGTAGCCGTTGTTCTGAACGCTAGGGCTGGCACTGTTTCGAGTCGACGACGACAGGTTGATGGAGTTGGTCTGGAGCCACCAGCCACCGCGGAACCCCCGTAAAGAAGAACCACTATTATTAGCCAGGTCGCTCGAACTCTCTTCCCATTCGAAGACGTTACCACTAAGGCCCATCACGCCATAAGGACTGATCCCACCGGCGTTTGTCACATCCGCCGGACCTTGGCCCAAGGATTGAGCGTACACTGCTGTACCAGCGGTCGTCCCACCAGTTACCGCCGTTGGGGCACTATCGCTACCAGTAGCGTAATTCCAGTATCCTACACCTCCCAACTTATTCGGATCGTAAAAAGCTGCCTTGTACCACTCATTATAGCTGGGCAAAAAGTACTTCGCCAAACTGTTGCGGTACTGGTTATTGGCATCGTACCCGGCATCTACAGAACTCCACAAAACAAGATTGTCATTAACACCGCTTGTAGTGAACTTATATGCGGCCTGGTTCCCCGTGCTAGTATTGAGCCAATTGAAGAATCTGGCCGCTTCGTTCCAAGTAATACCTGTGGCAGGATTGTTCGTTCCGCGAGTGTCTTTTGTAATGACTAAGTTATTGGCAGTACCAAAATTTGCATTGTACATTGTGATCATATCCTCGCTGACCTCGAACTTGCCAATGTCGTAGGTGTAACCCACGCTGCCGGCAGGATTGGGGTTGCCGGTGGTGTCGGCCGCATTACCTGGATTGCCAATCGTCGCAAAATCCATTGTGAACTGATTAGCACCAGAGCCGAAAGTGACTGACCCGGCATAGCTAGGGGCAGTTATGCTGACAAAAGCAGCTAGAGCGCCCGCAGCAGCGTTTAAAGTACGTGAATTAAACATAGTAAATTTTTGCAAGTCGCTGCAACCTTGCCGCATTTAAAAAAAAAAAAGGGGGGGGGGGATGGAGGTTCACTAAGGAAACCTGCACAAGGGGTAGCTGCACAGGGGCAGTAGGCAGTTAACAACCGCGTTTATCACAGCAAGCATGAATGGAGTTGAGGTCATCTTTGGTGTCGACAGCTCAGCCCGCTATCGGTAGCTGGCGGTAACAACCTGGCCGTCCAGCCCGCCCCGAGCGACCCGAACACGGCCCTGGACCTGAACGGAGCAGGAACAGACTTGCTAGTTTAACTAAAACCCCCCATACAATTCAATCGTCAACTTTTCGTGCGACGATAAAGACCGAGTTTCCCGCTGGGAGCTTGATGCCAATACGCAGCAAAAGATGTTCCATAGCTGCCATCGAACCGCAAAAAGCATCGATCAGAGCTGGATAGGGTTTCACATCACTGGTGGGATGGCGAGGCACGAAGATCTTGCGGCGGGCAAAGATCAGCGGAAAGAGCAACATATTGGCGTAGCTGCTGAGCATGATATCAAAACCAGCCTGACGGAGCAGGTTCACCAGTTCACTGCGGCGAAAGCGATGCCGGGTATCCATGAGTTCATCATGATAAGACCGCATCCAGTTATAAGCGGCAACATTAATCGCCAAAATTCCGCCAGATTTGAGCACGCGCCGAAATTCAGCAAGCGCCACAGATGCGTCATCAATTTGACAGATCACATCGGCGGTCAAGACCGCATCAAATTGCTCTTCGCCAAAGGGAATAGCCTCAATTGAACCCTCCTCAACTGGCACTGAAGTTCGCTGGCGTGCATAGGAGCAGGCCACGGGCGAGTAATCAAGGCCCTTAATCGTCCAGGGGGCACCAACACCCTGGAGCGCCCTGATTAATCCGCCGGTGCCACAGCCGGCATCTTGAACGCAGGCATTTTGCTGGGTCAGTGCCGCCAGGGGCAGCAGCATGCGCCGATTGAGCGCATGAAAATACCACATCGAATCCTCAACTTCAGCTAGCGACCTGAAATCATCAATTTGCATGAGAAGAACTAATCAGGAAGGAATTTTTATAGCAATAAAGAGGGAAGTCATTCCTTGCCAACAATATAAACATGATCATCTAGAGTGCCCCCTGGTCAACCGCAGCAGCGGGGCAAGCTGGCTCAGGCCTCGTCCTCATCGTGGGCAAAGCGATTGTAGAGGAAATCAAGCGCTGTATTGCGCAGCTCATAATACTTTGGATCCTCCATGATGTCCTCCCGGCTGCGGGGACGGGGGAAATCAATCGGCAGCACTTCACCGATGCCGGCAGCCGGGCCGTTGGTCATCATCACGAGGCGATCGGCGAGAAACAGGGCTTCGTCGATGTCGTGGGTGATCATCAGCACCGTGCATTTCTGGGTGTTCCAGATTGAAAGCAGCTCTTCCTGCAACTCCTCCTTGGTGATCGCATCGAGGGCGCCAAAGGGTTCATCGAGGATCAGCACCTCGGGCCGGATAGAGAGGGCCCGGGCAATCGCCACCCGCTGCTTCATACCGCCGGAAATCTGGGTGATTTTTTTATCGGCCGCTTCGCTGAGACCGACCATGGCCAGGTGCTCCAGGGCGATCTCGCGCTTTTGGGCTTCCGGCAGGCTGGGTTTGACCGAATCGATCGCCAGGTGCACGTTTTCGTAGGCGGTCATCCAGGGCAGCAGAGCGTAGCCCTGGAACACCACCATCCGGTCCGGGCCGGGCTTGGTGATCGGCTTGCCTTCCAGCAGCACTTGGCCGGAGGTGGGGGTGGCGAAGCCAGACACCATGTTGAGCAGGGTGGATTTGCCGCAACCGGAATGGCCAATCACGCAGACAAATTCACCCTTAGCAACCTCAAGGTTGATGTTTTCCAGCACAACATAGGGGCCTTGCTGGGTGGCGTATTCCTTGCCGAGTTGCTCAAAGCGCAGCAGGGGATAGGGGGCTTCTTCTGCATGATTAGCTGCAGGATCAAACCGATAGGATGAGGGTGTTGTGGTTGTCATGGTATGTAGGGAAATTGGTGATGCAGAACTGGGATGATCGGCGCTGGCGTGGAGCTCAACCCACCAGGGCGCGAGGTACCCCGATCGGGATCTCGGCCACGCTGAAATCACGGTGAACAGAAACCTCATTGAGATAGCCGATCGGATCCTCCGTGTTAAAGGCACGGCCATCGAACAGGTCGATGGCGCCGCGCTGATAAGACACCTCCTCGAAGCCCAGTTCGCGGGCGGCGGTGCTGAAGACGCCCACGGCGCAGATCCGCTCGAGGATCTCCACGTAGTTGCGCGGGAAGGGAATCTCGGCCCAGCGGGCCAACTGGGTGATAATCCAAAGGTGTTCACTGCGGCTGGGTCGGTTCACGCCGGGGCCGAAAAAGAGATGATGCGGCACGGTGGCATTGCCGTCGGCAGTGATTTCGCTGAACCAGATCACCTCCTTCTTCATACCCAGGTAGCGGCGATTGCTGAGCAGCTCGCTCAGCTCCGGCCAGTGCTGGGGCTGGGCGCAGTAGGCGCAGGCCTCCAGCAGGGCCTTGACCAAAGCGATGTGGGTGTTGGGGTAGGCCAGGGCCCAGTCCTCCCGCACCCCCAGCACCTTGCCGGGGTGGCCCGGCCAGATCGCCAGGTCGCCGGCCACGGTGAAGCCATGCCCTTCGGCCATGGCCCGATCCAGCCAGGGAGCGCCGATGCAGAAGCCGTCGATGCTGCCGTCCTTGATGTCGGCGAGCAGCTGGGCCGGCGGCAGGGTCTGCAGGTGCACATCGCGGTCGGGATCGATCGAGTTGGCCGCCAGCCAGTAGCGCAGCAGCAGGTTGTGCATCGAGGCCGGATGGACGATGCCCAGGGTGTGGGGTTCGCGGTTGTGGCTCTGCAGCCAGGCGCGGTAGTCGTCGACGTTGTGGACGCCGGCCTCGGCGAGCCGACGGGCCAGGGTGATGCCGTTGCCGTTGCGACTCAGGGTGAGGGCACTGACAACGGGTGTGGGCTGATCACCATGACCCCCCGCCGTCATCCAGGCGGGCATGCCGGAGGGCATCAGGGCCGCATCGAGGGTGCGGTCGAGCAGGCCATCGGTGACACCGCGCCAGCTGGTTTCACGCACCAGGTGCACTTCATCGAGGCCATGTTTGGCGAACAGGCCCTTGGCCTCAGCCACCGCCAGCGGCGCGCAGGCCGCCAGGGGCACGAAACCGAGATCGATATTCACCTTCTCCAGGCCATGCCTGGCCAGCACCTTGTGGGGCTTGGCTTGCCACTGCTTCACCCGCTTCTGGCGGTTGAGAAAGTAGATGATCTCCGAACGAAGGCTGTAGTAGCTGGGGTGATGCACCACATTCATCCGCTGGCGGGGCCTGGGGATGTCCACCTCCAGGATGCCGCCGATCTTTGAGCCGGGGCCGTTGGTGAGCATCACGATCCGGTCGGAGAGGAGCACTGCCTCATCGACGTCGTGGGTCACCATCACGGCGGTGAGCTGGTGCTCATTGCAGATCTGCATCAGCTTCTCCTGCAGATTGCCGCGGCTGAGGGCATCGAGGGCCCCAAACGGCTCATCGAGCAGCAGCAGCTTGGGCTTAATCGCCAGGGCGCGAGCGATCGCCACCCGTTGGCGCATGCCGCCGGAGAGTTCGCGGGGCAGCTTGTGGCCGGCATGGCCCAGGCCAACCATGGCGATGTGCTCGCCAGCGGGGAGATTAGGCATCACCTCATCGATCGCCAGGGCGATGTTCTGCTCCACCGTGAGCCAGGGCAGCAGCGAATAGTTCTGGAACACCACCATCTTGTCGGGACCAGGGCGCTTGACGGTTTCGCCAGCCACCAGCACCGTGCCGCCCGTGGGCAGATCGAGGCCGGCCATCATGTTCAAGAGAGTGCTCTTGCCGCAGCCGGAATGGCCGATCAGGGAGATGAATTCGCCTTTGCGAATATCGAGATCGATTCCCTTGAGGGCCAGGTAATTACCGCCACCACTGAGGGGAAAATTCTTCTCGAGATCCTGAACTTCTACGAGGGTTGTCATGGAATTTATGCGGGTGAATCAGGGCATTGAATGAAAGGCATACCAGCTAAAGCCCAGCACCAGGCCGCTCATCAGCACGAAGCGCACAACCAAAAAGGTGATGGCGTTGGCGGGGCGGTTCAGCGTCTGTTCGACCGCTTCAACACGGCGGCTGAGGGGCTGCAGCAGGGATGGCAGGTTGCGAAATGGCATGGTGGGATTGGGATAGGTCAGTGGGTGCTGGAGATGCGCTTCTGCAGCCAAGTCATCAGGCGATCAAGAATCAGACCGATGGCGCCGATCCAGATCACGCCAAGCACGATTTCTGAGACGTAGCTGTTCTGATAGGCATCCCAGATGAAGAAGCCAATCCCAGGGGTGCCGGGCATCACGATCTCGGCGGCGATGATCGCCAACCAGGCCAGGCCAATCGAGATGCGCAGGCCGGTGAAGATGTAGGGAAGGGCGGAGGGGATCAGCACCTTGGTGAAGAAATTTTTGTTCGACATCTGCAACACCTGGGCCACATTGCGGTAGTCCTGGGGGATCTGGCGCACGCCCTCGGCGGTGTTGATCAGGATCGGCCAGATCGAGGTGATGAAAATCACGAAGATCGCCGCCGGCTGGTTGTTCTGGAACAGCACCAGCGCGATCGGCACCCAGGCCAGCGGCGCCACCATGCGCAGAAACTGGAAGAGGGGATCAAAGGCGCGATCGAGGGCCTTGTTGAGGCCAATGGCGATGCCCACGGCAATGCCCACAATCGCGGCCAAGCTGTAGCCAAGCGCCACCCGGCTGAGGCTGCTCATCGCATGCAGGAACAGGCCCTTATCGAGGCCGCCGCGATCAAAGAAGGGGTAGAACAGCAGATCGCGGGTGCGTTCCTCGGTGAACAGGCTCAGGGGCCCG
>JBIIRU010000098.1:0-8378 GCA_044341355.1 Cyanobium sp.
TTCCCCATCTCTGGGCCGTCGGCGATGTCACCGGCAAGATGATGCTGGCCCACACGGCCGCCGCCCAGGGGGCCGTGGCCATTGACAACATCCTGGGCCACGAGCGCCGCATCGACTACCGCTCGATTCCGGCCGCCACCTTCACCCATCCCGAAATCAGTTCGGTGGGTCTCAGTGAGGCCGATGCCAAGACGCTGGCAGCCAAAGAGGGTTTTGAGCTGGGCACGGTGCGCAGCTATTTCAAGGCCAATTCCAAGGCCCTGGCCGAGCTCGAAACTGAGGGCCTGATGAAGTTGCTGTTCCGCAAGGACACCGGCGAAGTGCTAGGCGCCCACCTCTATGGGTTGCATGCCGCCGATTTGATCCAGGAGATCGCCAACGCCGTGGCCCGTCGCCAGAGCGTACGCCAGCTGGCCCATGAGGTTCACACCCATCCCACCCTCAGCGAGGTCGTCGAGGTGGCGTACAAACAGGCCGCCATGGCGGTGGGGTCCTGAGATGGAAATCCGTCGCCGTCCCCCCAATCCAAGTGTGCGGGTCTCCTATCTGGAATTCGGCATTCCCCATGCCGAGGAGAAGCCACGCCACATCCTCGAAGAGATCGTCTGGGAAAAGGACCGGGAGGTGGAGGTGGCCCGCCAGAGGGTCAGCCTGGACCAGCTCAAAGCCCAGGTAGCTGACTTACCGGCCCCTCGGGATTTTGTGGCGGCCCTCAAGGCCAGTTGCCGCAAGCCGGCGGTGATCGCCGAGATCAAGAAGGCCAGTCCCAGCAAGGGGGTGATCCGGCAGGATTTCGATCCGGTGGCTATCGCCAAGGCCTATGGCGCCGGTGGGGCCAGCTGCCTATCGGTGTTGACGGACAAGAAATTTTTTCAAGGCGGCTTTGATGTACTCGTCGATGTGCGCGGCGCCGTCGAGTTGCCATTGCTATGCAAGGACTTCATCCTCTGGCCCTATCAGCTATATCAGGCCCGCGCCGCCGGCGCCGATGCGGCCCTGCTGATCGCCGCCATCCTCAGCGACAAGGACCTGCATTACCTGCTCAAGGTGGCCCACAGCCTGGGGTTGGCCGTGCTGGTGGAGGTGCACGACGGCGCCGAAATGGAGCGGGTGTTGACCCTGGAGGGGGTGAAATTGATTGGCATCAACAATCGCGATCTGAGCACCTTTGCGGTGGATCTGGCCACCACAGAAGCACTAATGGCCAGCTACGGCGCCCAAGTAAGGGCCAAAGGGGCGTTGCTGGTGAGCGAATCGGGGTTGTTTAGCCGCGATGATCTCGATCGGGTCGTAGGCGCCGGCGCCGATGCGGTGCTGGTGGGCGAGGCGTTGATGCGCCAAAGCGATGTGACGTCGGCCCTGGAAACCCTGATCGGAGGCTGAGGGCCATGGGGCGTTGGTTCCGGGTCCCCATAGTCTTGATGATGAGCGAAGGCAACCATCCTTTGAACCCCATCCCATGAATCAGGCAGCCAGATCGGCCAGGAAAAATTGCAAGGGATACCGTTATCTGGCGGTTATCGCCGTCTGGGCGGCGTGGGGTTGGGGAGCGGTTGCCCAGGCGGCGCCAAACAATCCGAAGTCGACCCCTGCATCGGCGCCAGCCCAGGTGGCACGGGACGGCTGGAAGGACTGCGCCTTCAATGGCGTGACGATCGGCTGTATTGATGAACAATTGCCTGATGGCCTCAGCCTGTTGTGGAAAGACGGACTGAAGATGACCTACCGCCAGCTGCAGCCAGCTCAAGCGGGGAAGACTGCCGAACTGCGTGATCAACTGGGCGGCATTTGGCGCAGACAGGTCTTGGGCCAAGGCAACACCGTGCTCACGAATGAAGCCAACGGTGCCCGCATATTTGTGCCCCTGCGCTTCACCTGCAAACCGCCGCTGCAAGGCGAAGTGGGCTATTGCCGCTACTGATCCAACGGCAGTGGTTGGCGCAATAAGTGGCGCCACTAGTTGCGGAACAAGTGGCGCATCAAGAAACGTTTTAGGGAATAGCAGCTAGGCAGCGCTCATAATACATTTCCCGTTCCGCCAATCCGTTGGTGCCACCATTAACGCGCAGGGTGACTTTTTTTACACTGGGATCAGAATCACAAAGCTGATTCATCTTGTTGTTTTGCCACCAGAATCCTGCCGAGCTAAAGGGATAATTATCGGCAACATAGTCAACACCCTTCATCACAGCAGGATCTTTGATGAAGTCGGCAAAATCTTGGTAGTTGGCTCGTCCAGTCAGTTGAATGTAGCCGGCTCCCTTGAAGCGAGGCCCGTCTCCTGGCTGGGTATTGCCGAGATCAGCCCTGTCCTCATAGTCCCAGCCGGAGGCGAGCTCCTTTTTGTAACGTCCGCCCCCTGATTCATGGGCGGTCTGGCTGAGGAAATGGCGGAGCCTGGGCTTTGTGGTTACGCCAAAACGTTGCAGGCATTCGTTGAGCTCGGTCACTTCCTCGTCCTTGATCATCCCTGGTCCGCAGATCCAAATGCTTGCCAGTTGCTGTTTGGTGATCAAAGCCGCACCAGAGGCCCGGTCGAGACCAGGGGAATCTGGAGAGGTGCGGAATTGGATGACCCAGGGGGCAGTGTCATCCATGAGGGCTGGATCTACCTTGGCGGCAAAGGCCTTCATCGCTTCCACATGATTGCGATTATCCTTGCGAAAATAGGTGATGAAGTCGAGGAATTTTTCGGGTGTAATTCTGGCCATGATCGGGAAAGTTAATGACAACTTGATTTCAATCAGAATTCAAAGCCGGAATCAGGCTGATGACAAGCCATTGAGAAGGTTTCTTCATGCCAACGGCTGGTCCCGGGATGGTTCTAACCTCCGGGGCCGGTGCCCTAAGTTGGCAGGTGCTTAGAGGCCGGGTTTGAGGCCGGTGGGCTTGCCCTTGACGCTGGTGACGATCCGACCATCACCGCTACCAGGACCCCGATCCCAGAAGATGCGATCAAAGGTGTCGTAGCTGTATTCGTCGTAGGCACCGCCGATGCCGATGTCGTAGCTATCGGAAGCACCATGGCGGGTGCCAAAGGGATCGTGGACAAGCCAGAGCTTGCGTTCGAGATCGTGCCCAACCAACAGCACAATATGGCCACCACTCTTATACTTAACGCCGATCACCACTGGAATATCCTTGCTCAAAGAGAGTAGGAGATCATCGGCTGAAATGCTCTGCTGGGTGTAATAAGATTCGATGCCTAGATCCTTGAGGGCCTTGGTCTGGCAGTTGTGATCTATGGTGTCACCATAGGGGGCAAGTAGCTTCTGGTAAGCCGATTCCGGTTCCTTTAGACCCTGGCTAGTAGCGGAGCGGCTGAGCTCGCCATTGAGGAGAAAATCAGCCAACATCGTGCAAGAGGTAAGATTGCACTGGCGGTATCCATTGCCAAAGGTGGGATGCCAGTCGTTATCCGTTTGGCCACGATATTTGACAGGAAGCTTGATCGCCTGCGGCTGACCCTCAAGCTCGACATGGGGCTGATAGGCATACACCGTATCCAGTTTGGTTTTGCCATCGCTAGCCAGGATGGGGGTGACAAGCTGGAGCTTGACGTGTTGAAAACGGTCGGGGGTGATAGCGCTGACCGGCAGCCGGGTGCCCGCCTGGACCAAAGTCTTTTCAGAGGGTTCCAGATCTTGGGAGCCGACTGGATGATTTTTAAAAATGGTAGTGATACGGGCGGTTACAGCCTTTTGAAATGAATCGCTCATCGTTAACTCCGTTGTGATGGAGGGTTGGGGAGTGGACGGGCGGACGGCGGTCCTGAGTCACATCCATGCTGAACCTAAGACCTGTTTGTGGTTGTCAGTAGCCAGACAGCCAGTTGTCATATTCATGACAATCTTGCTGTTATCTGCAACTGACAACTCACCATGACATGGCGGCCACTGTGGCCCTTGTGTTCAGCGGCAATTGTGTTCAGCGACCGCCCTGCTCCCCCAACGGCTGAACCGTATCGGGGTTGAGAGGGGCAATGAAGGCCGCATTGGCCTGCACGCGGCAGGCAACAGGACGGAGCCGCTGCCCCTGGGGTCGCAGATCTTGCCGCAGGTCGAAAGGATGGGCCAGCAGTTGCAACCAGGGACGCCCGGCCATGACCACAATCGCTTCGGTGCCATCCCCCTTCAGATCGCTGTCTAGGACTGCGCCGTAGGCGAGTAAGGCCACCACCTGGCCCCGTTCGTCGCGGCAGTTGAGGCCAGCCGGATCCCTATCCACCACAAGCCATTGGCGTTGGGGATAGGCGGTGCGGTTGCCGGGCAGGCGGCTGGAAAGGAAATCGCCATTGGCATTGGCGAGGGGCACATCGGCAATTTGGGCCCGGACGCTGGTCCAGGGGAGCAGGGCGGTAGCCAGGGCGACCAACGGCAGATAGGGGGGGCGGCGCATCAATTGGGGGCAGCTCAGCGTTGAGACTAAGCAAAACACCTCGGATGCTTGGGGCCCGTAGGTGGCCCAAAGGCAACAAGAGCCCGTTTGTCCTTCGGCGCCTGCCGCCGGTTTTGGCGCGATCGCGCCAACGCTTCAGCCCAACAGCCACCGCCCCACCGACGCCAAAGGAAGAATGCGGCGGCTGTTCAAACCCACTCCGGACACTGTTACTCAGCCTGGCTGGCACCGTATTGACCGCTTGCTGCTGCAAATCGGGCGGGTCGCTGGCCGAGATAGGCATTGAATTATCTACACCCGCAGACGAGAGGTTTTCTTTTATTTTTAAAACGTGATACTCTCGTCCCAAGCGACGGCTTCCACCCTGGGATTGGCGATCTTCTTGCCGCTTTACTCAGGAGTGATCTTCGTTTAACTTGACCCACCTGGTGCGCTGCTGTGTTCCGGTTCACCCCGCAGATCCGTCCCGCTCGCTTGGGTTGGACCGGTCAGGTGATTCTCGGGATTCACCGCCTTTCGGGCATGTCTGCGGTGGTGCCGCTCTTCAGGGCCCCGTTACCGTGATCATCGACTGCCATCGTTGGGGCAGCGAGGTCTTTTTTCCCGATCTCGCTCTGATGTTGCGGTTCTTCAGGCAGCATTCCCCACATGACCAGCACGTTTTTGATGCGCTTCTCATCTAGATTACCGGTGTAGGTTTCCATCAGCAGGCCATTGAGATCGGAAGGAATCTCTAGATCTCCTTCCTTGACAAAACAGACCCGCCTTGTTTTGCGGAACAGGGCGGTGAGAAAGCCCGCCTCGAAGATCACGTTCTGGCGGGGACGCAGCCTGGTTTGCTCGCCGTATTTATACAACCGGCCCTCATCGTCTGGCGTCAGCAAGATGAAACCCGCCATGCAGCTGTTGATCTGGTCCTCAATGGTGCTGAGCAAATCACCGCCGGTGCGGGCCTTGGCCTGAATCACCACAGAGCGGATTCCTTTCTCATCGAGGAACTTCTCAAGTTCCTCTCTTATCTTGTCATTGTGACCATGCACGATGAACACCTGCTTGTAATCCACCAGCTTGCGCGGTGAACAAAGGAGCATCGCTTCCAGGGTCTTGACCGCCAATCGCATCTTCAGGCGATCCTCATCGGTCAACATTTGGTTGTTGTTTTCTTTGGCGTATTTTTTGGTATTCTGAAATGCAACCACCCCAAAGGGTTCGCCGCCGCTATCGGAAAGAATTATCGGCACACAGTAGATAGGGCCGATATCTGTGGTTTTTTTCTGCCCAGTGGAATCAGTGGAAAATCTGAAACTATGATGCTTTTCGGCGAGCGGGGCGTATTCGGGTGCCCGCTTGCGGAAGGCCATCGCGGCGATGCCATCATCGATCGGCAGCTGCCGGTTCTTCTCCCGCAGTTCCTCCAGACTGTTCACATCATCGTTCTCGGTCCAGACCAGCAGGGTGTTCATCTCCTTGCTGGAGCCGCTACGGTCGGCTGCAAGAACCAGGATCGAGCCGGTTTCGCAGATGGGGCTGCGCTTGATGATGATCTCAAGGAAATAGCGAATCACCAGCGATGATTTGCGATTGCGTGCCATACACATGAAATCCAAGAGGAATTCGTAGAACGACTCCTGCTCGTCCCCCAGGATCCTGATGCTGCTCGTGTCGGCCATGGAAGCTATCAGCATGAAATAAGCCATCCCCACCGTAGCCCTACTCAGCCATCGCCGGTATTCAACCGCCTGCGTTCAGCCAACCTGACCTTGTCTTAACCCTTCAGAGCTTCACCAGTTCCCTCAGGTCACCCGCCAGGGGCGGCTGGAGCCTGCGACCCACCTGTTTGGCGATGGCACAAACAGGTAAATGCCACTGGAGTCGATCGCCTCCAGAAAGGCTCGCTCAGCAATGGGTGGCTGCTGGGGGTCATCGCCGATCAACAGCCGATTGTTATGCGACTTGCCTTACGCGCTGCGGCAGTTTCAGAATGCCCCCAACAGACCGCACGCCCCCATGAACCAACTGCGCTACCAGCCCTCGTTGCTGAACCGCATCGCCCGGGTGCTGCTGTGCCTGGTGTTCATCCATGCCGTGATCGGCAAGCTGACGGGCTTTGCCGGTGTGGCCGGTGCCATTGCCGCCAAGGGATTGCCGCTGGCGCCCGTGCTGCTGGTGGCGGCCATGACCCTGATGGCGGTGGGTTCGGCCCTGGTGATCAGCGGCTGGAAAACCCGGCTGGGGGCATTGCTGCTGCTGCTGTTCCTGGTGCCCACCACCCTGCTGTTCCACGGCGATGTGGCGGACAAGATGGAGCGAATTCAGCTATTCAAAAACCTGGCAATTATGGGCGGCCTGCTGCTGGTGGTCGATCAGGACAGCAATTGAGCTGCTGCATCACCTGCTGATCGACCCGGCCCAACGGCCGCAGCGCATCAGCAGCGCATCAACGGTCTGGGCTGACGGGCTGGGTCCAGCGACGGTAGAGCCAGACCCCAGCGCCGCCCCAGAGCAGGCTCCAAAGGCTGAAGGTGGCGGCGGTGCCGAGCTGGCCGCCCTCGAGGGAATAGACGCCGGCGTTGATCAGGCCGGCATCGATCAAGGAACCGCCGATGCCCCAGCCCAGTACCCAAGTGAGCATGAAGCCAATGGCCTGGAGGTTGCCCGTCATGGGAATGGGGATGCAGTGATGGCAAGCAAAACCCCCCGGGGTTGCCGGGGGGCGTGGGTGAACCCAGCAGAGGCTCAAAGACAGACAGGAGCGGCGAAAGACGCGATGGCGTCTTTTTAGTAGGTGCCGATCGCGATCAACCGAGCCCGATTTGCTGGAGAATGCCTTGGCCGGTGAGCAGCTCGGTGGCGAGGCCGATCACAAAGCCCATCATGGCCAGACGGCCATTCCAGGTCTCGGCAAATTCAACAAATCCGAAGCGGGGGGTGGAGTCAGCCATGGGTGTTGGAGTTCGATGACGTAACTGTAACAGCATGTGAAGCGGTTGGGTCATGGCGGGTTCCCGTATGCATTGCCAGCGCCGTCGGCATCTTTATTCACACTGAGGCAGAGAGACTGGAGCAGCGGCAGCGGGAGATCCGGGATGCCGTGCACTGCCACCTTGAGGATGGTGAGGCTCCACCCCTGATCCGGCTGCAGGTTGGGGGGAGGGAGCCGTGATGGTGGGGTGGATGACTGGTGCGGGCAAGCGTGAAGCGGCGGGTGCCCGTGGTGATGACACCTTGGCAGCGACCTGCATGCCAGCGATCTGGCGGCGGGATTGGGGAAGGCCGTGGGCAACAGTGGCGCCACCACCTCGATGGCTCGATCGTTCAAAAAGAGGTTCGCCGGGCCGTGGTGGCCTCTGGGATGGCAAAGCCGGCGAGCTGCCACACCTTCCGACACTCGTTTACCACCCCTCGGCATACGGAGCCCCGCCGATCTGCTCTGAGCAGCCAGGGGCACCTTTGAGCATGCATCTAGGTTCTGGAGTTGCACGCCAAAGCGATAGCCCATGGGGCCAGGAAGGGCTGCAAGGCAATGGATCTGGACTGAAGGTCCTCAGCGGCGCCGATCCATAGGCGGCGATATCAGGCTTTGAGAATCTCCCAGGGAGGCAGCGACAGCACCTGCCATTGATGGAGAACCGTTCACGGGCCCAGGTTCGGAGTGCATCTCAGTTCTGTTATGCACCCGGCAACAGGCAGGACATTGCGGCAGAATCCCCTATTCAACAGGGGTTCCCGAATTACCATGGCGGAAATGGGGTTGCATAGGCGGCGTTTTGAACACTCGCGTGAATGGATCACGGAACCGCCTATTTAGTAGTTAGCGGTACCCAACACCGGATGAAACGGAGTAGAATTTCACATTAGGCTTCTGGGTTGAGCGCCATGTCAGCCTTGCTTAAGAACATTGAGGACCAGGCACGCGCCCTAAGTGCAGAGGATCGGGCAAGGCTTGCTGAGAGCATGCTTGAGTCACTCCACACATCAAT